>JAESUK010000192.1 GCA_016763095.1 Alphaproteobacteria bacterium | reverse complement strand
GCTGAGTACTATCAATAAGGTTGTTGGGAGTATTCCTATTGTCGGTCAACTGTTAACGGGTGGTGGTGCATTAATTGCAGCTACATATACTATGACGCGTGATGTCGGTGGAGATGATGTGACGGTGTCTGTTAATCCATTGTCGGCTCTAACACCAGGAATTTTAAGAAAGATTTTATTTGAGGGGGAGAACCCTGCGGATAAATAGCTTTGGAGTAAAAGGGTGATTTTTACGTGCTACTTAGCTAGTTCTGTTGTCTCATCATCAAATATCGCGTCATCAATATTTGCACCTTTGAATTTTGTATTTTTGATTTTGGCACCTGTGAAATCAACATTTCTTAGATCGGCACCTGTGAAATCGGCATGTGATAAGTTTGCGCCCATAAGAATGGCGTAGCGCAAATTAATATTTGTGAGGTCTGTATAGCGCAAATCTGCACCACTTAAGTTTACACGCTCTAAACGTTCTGTTCCGTCAGAGCGTTTGAACTTCAAGGCGGTCATGTTTGCGTTTGATAGGTTTGCGCGGTTTAATTTTGCATCAATAAATTTAGAGCCTCTGAGATCTGCATCACTTAGGTTACAGTCTCTTAAATCAGATTTATCAAAGTGAGAGAATTGCATATTGGCATCAGATAGATCCAACCCCACAAAGCTTGCACCAATCGCTCTAATTGCAGTGATGGGGTAGTTTTTGAGGTTGAGAAGGGTACGCAAATCCATATTGCTGATATCCATCTGTTGACCGTTTTTCCCGCGGGTTTTAACCCATTGAGCATGTTCTTCAACGATATCATGAAGTGTTTTTCCTTCTTCTCGAAGGACCTCATCAATTTGTGCGAGTTGTGTGATGTTATCCGTTGTCTTTAGTCCACCGATTTCAGCTTCCTTCAGAACGGTTCCTTCCATAATGGTGTCTTCCATATTGGCGTCTCTTAGGTCACAGCCCGTGAAGTCTGCATCGGTTAAATTTGCACCTTCAAAGTTAACATCACGGAGATCGGCTTCGTGGATGATGATTCCTGTTAAGTCGGCCTCAGAAAAGTCGGCGCTTGCTGCTTTTGCACCAGAGAGATTTGTCTCAGATAGTTTTGCTCCTGAAAAGGATGTTGGTCCTTTTCTGTTTTCGCCAAGATCCATTGCGGCCATTGTTCCGTCTTCGCCTTGTTCCATTAAACGCCCTGAGCGTAAGTCTGCGGAATCTAAGTCTGCGCCTGTTAGGTTTGCACCCGCAACATATGCGCCTCTAAAGTCTGCACGAGAAAAGTTAGCGTTTTCGAGGTTGGCCTGCCGCATATCGCATGCGAAGAAACTTGCCCCTGTAAAATTTCCCGCTTGAAGTTTTGCGCCACGCATAATTGATCCTGTAAAATCAGCGCCAGTCATGTCGGCTTCTCTGAAATCTAGACCAGTCAAATTCTTAAATTTTAGGAATGCGCGTAGCCCTCCACGTTTCCCAATTTGAAACATCTTGTGTCTCTTGATGATTTCATCAAGTTGGATTTGCGAAATAGTTTCATATTGGCGTGCGGTCATGGAAATATTGTTACATGGCTAGATTGAAAAAAGATTAACAGGCTGAAGTATACTTTAAAATTATTCACATTACGAGAGATGGAATTAAATCTTTGATAAGGCGTATTTGTGCAGAGGCGTCTTTGGACCATTATTTAAAATGTCATTTGCCAAACTCTTGCCCAGTTCAACACCCGGTTGATCATAGCTGTTTAAGTCCCAGATAATACCTTGTACAAAGATTTTATGCTCATAAATGGCAATCAATTGTCCCAATGTGAAAGGGGTAAGTGCGTCGAATACAAGAGTGTTTGATGGGATGTTGCCTTCAAAGACACGGTGAGGGTCGTTGTTTGCTGCTTCAAGTGTTTGTCCGTTCATAAGAACATCAGCTTGCGCCAAACCATTTGCGAGAAGTTTATGATGTGCGCTCTTACACCCATTGTATGGCTCTTTAAATAATATAAAATCACTTGGGATGAGTGATGTGCCTTGGTGAATAAGCTGGTAAAAGGCATGTTGTCCGTTTACGCCGGCTTGTCCAAAGACAATGGGTCCTGTGTTGTAGTCAATTTTACTTCCATCACGTGTCACGGATTTTCCGTTCGATTCCATATCGAGTTGTTGTAAGAAGGCAGGGAAGCGATTGAGGTTTTGCGCGTATGGAAGAATAGCCATGCTTTCGGCGTTCCAAAAATTTCGATGCCAGATTCCGATGAGGGCTAAAATGATCGGGATGTTTTTCTCAAGAGGGGCTTCTTGGAAATGTTGATCCATTGCATGGGCGCCGCTTAAAAGCTCTTGAAAACGCTGAAAACCAAGGTGTATACAGATTATTAGCCCTATGGGTGACCAGAGGCTGTGGCGTCCCCCAACCCAATCTTTGAAAGGAAGCATGTTATCTTCAGAAATTCCAAATTCTATAACCTCTTTTGTATTGCATGAAAGTGCAATGAAGTGATCTTTTATTTTATCCTCTGAACATGTCTCTAAAAACCATTTTCGGGCTGCGTGAGCGTTGGAGATGGTTTCTTGTGTTGTGAAACTTTTAGAGGCAATAAGGAAAAGCGTTGTTTTGGGATTTAAGGCCTCTAGCTTTTGATTAATATGAGCCCCATCAATATTGGACACGAAGTGTGCTTTGGGACCGTCAGCGAGGTGCTTTAGGGCTTTGCAGACCATATGTGCCCCAAGATCAGAGCCACCAACTCCGATATTCACGACGTCGGTTATTTGTCCTTCTCCACGGATCTTTTCTGAAAGGTCTTTCATGCGTTGTAATGTGTCATGGACAAAAGGCATTACATTTTCATTATCAACGGTAAAATCAGCATCCTTTGGCGCGCGGAGGGCTGTGTGCAGTACGGCACGGCTTTCTGTGTTATTTATTTTTTCACCAGAGAACATTTTCGTGCGCCATGCTTCAAGGTTGCATGCTTTTGCCAAGTTAATAAGCTTGTTTATGGTTTTTTTTGTGACAGCGTTTTTTGAGTAATCAAGAAGAATGCCCTGATCACTTATTGTGTGGCTGTTGTGTAAGTCTTTTAGGGGAGGCAGAGTCTCTTTGTGTTTAATGAGGTCTGTCCATTCTGGGCGCTGTGTTAGTGTTGTCATCGTCTATTTATTCTACATTAGGTAATTTTGTTATTGTTTGTGTTGGCGCGATGTCTTTTGGTTGTCCGACAAAGATTGTTATCGCGTTATCGAAGTTTAATAAGCGTTGTGCGACGGTTTGTACATCCTTAATTGTGATTGCTTGAATATGCTGGTCAATTGTATCCAAATATGTAGCGGGTAGGTTATCAAGTTGTAGCGAGATCATGATTGATGACAGCGCATTTGTTGATGTTAGCGAGAGTGGCATAGAGCCTAAGATGTAAGACTTTGCATCTGTAAGTTCTTGCTCTGTTATTGGGGTTTCTTTTAAAAGAGAAGCTTCTTGCTTGATGAGAGACACAAGTTGTTTTGCCGTTTCATTTTTTGTGGATGTAGAAATGCTAAATATCTCGGTCATCGCCATTTGTGAAACACCACTATATATCCCGTATGTTAGCCCTTCTTTTTCGCGGATTGTTTCCATGAGACGTGATCCGAACCCGCCACCACCAAAGATGTGGTTCATGACTTTTGCCGCGTAATATTCACCATCACTTTGACGGATTCCAGGAAGGCTTATTCTGATAATTGTTTGTGGAATAGGTTGCTCAAATAAAGTTACCGATTTCTTATTTTGTAGTTTGAGAGGTAAAAATAACTGATCTCTCTTAATGCGCGGAAGTGCTTTGAAGATTTTGTCGATATCCAAAATTGCTTGAGTGGCTGTTATGTCACCAGAGATTGCAATAACCAGACGCTCGCTTGAAAGTTCGCGTTTAATAAATGCTCTTAGATCTTCGGCTGTGATTTTTGGAAGACTAGAGAGCGTTCCTCCGCTGTTGCGTGCGTAAGGGTGTCCTGCAAAAGCAATATCGTTCATTAGCCGTGCTGCCATCCAATTGGGCTGGGTCATGCTTTGTTTGATACGGCTGATGTTGGCTTGTTTCATGCGCTCTAAAGGCTCTGCATCAAAACGGGGCTTTGTGAGAGCGAGTTGTAATAGATCGAATGCTTTGTCTTTGTGTGTTGTTAGTGTTTTAACTGATCCACTGAAGTTATCACGTCCACCTGAGAAGGAGAGGGAGATAGAGTTGTCTGAAAGAACTTTTTGAAAGTCGTGTGAATCCAAGTCTCCTGCACCTTCATCTAAGGTGTTAGAAAGAAGCTGAACAAGACCTTGTTTCTCATTGGGCTCAACAAAAGACCCAGCACCCTTGAACGAAAATTTCAGAGAGATCACAGGAACAGAGTGGTCTTCAACAAGCCATACTGAGATACCTGATTGTGTTGTTAATTCTTGGATGTCTAAAAATCTGTCTTTTGCAAAGGCAGGAGAGGTGAAGAATAAAACGGTAAGGATGGAGAGTATATATCTCATTATTTGTCCTCAATTTCAGGCAAGAGGTATCCCGTGACGTATCTATATTCTGATAGATTTTGTGATTTTAAATATATATCCGAAACGTTTTGGATTTGTTTTTTTGTTACTGTCTCTATTTGTTCATCCCATGTCTCAATGTCATTGAGTGTGCTTCCTGTTGTGAGTGCTCTTCCGATGATATGCGCAGGACCTGAGAGTGAATCTCGTGCAAAAATAGCAGCATTTTTAAGCCGTGTTTTGGCTTCTTTTATTTCTTGATCTGTCACTCCATTTTCAATGACATCGGTGAGTAGTGTTTCAATCGCGCTCTCAAGTTCTTGCATTGATGTGCTCTCTGTTGGGATGGCTGAAATCCATATAGATGATGTGTCATATTTATCTGCAGAGTAAGAGAAGGAAATGCTTACGGCCATCTTGCTCTCGACAACGAGTTGTTTGTATAAACGTGTTGTTGCTCCGCCATCAAGAATATTCTCTAGCACTTGTAAGGCGAGAGACTGTTTTTTGTTTTGATGGAAGGAAGGCGCACGGATTGCACGCATCCACTGTGCTTGCTTCACTTGTGCAGAGTGTTGTGTGATGGTTGTTTTGCCTTCAAAGTTCGGAACAACGGGAAAATGCCTTTTGTTCTCTGGTCCTTTTGGCAGAACACCATAAATAGATTTAATGTCTGGTAATATCTCAGTCAAGGTTATATCGCCTGTAATAACCAAGATAGCTTGATTTGGGTGATACCACTGATCGTAAAAGGCGTGCGTATCTTTCTCGCTCATCTTTTGGATTTCATCGTGTAGCCCAATGACTGGACGACCATTGGGATGGCTTGGGAAGAGGGTTGCCTGCATTTGTTCGTAAAAGCGTGCTTTGGGATTGTTTTCAGTGCGTTGGTTGCGCTCCTCTATAACGACGGCACGTTCAGATAAGACATGCTTTTCTGGTGGCATTGCATGGCGAATACGATCTGCTTCCATTTGCATGATAGTGTTCAGGTGCTGTTTGGATGTTGTCTGAAAAAACGCTGTGTAATCTGTGGAGGTGAAGGCATTGTCTTGCCCACCTATATTTCTGATGATTTTTGAAAATTCACCAGCTTCTAGTGGACGGTCTTTGTGGTCCGTGCCCTTGAAAAGTAAATGCTCTAAGAAATGGGCAACGCCTGAATATCCTGCTAATTCTTGCGCGGATCCTGCTTTATACCACAACATGTGATGCACAATAGGGGCACGGTGATTTGGGATAACAACAATCTCCAGACCATTTTCAAGCGTTGCTGTTTGTGCATTGAAAATTCCCGCATGGGTAGGTGTTGCGGCAATGCAGAACAGGGCGATCGTTAAGAGGACTCTCATTTTTCTACAAATGGTGGTGGAACGTTAGGTGTTGGAATGTTTTTTTCTTTAAGACGCTCAATTTCCTCGCGAGCATCTAGAGTTGAACCAGGAACGGTCTTTTTTCTTTTCAAAAGTTTGTCGATGACCGCTTGCTCTTCTGTAGCATAGAGCTCTGTTTCTTCATCTACAATATTACGAATGTTCTTTTCTGCATCATGCGCGCCAGCATGAGAAAGAAGAGCGTCTTCCGCGCTTGTTGAGTTTTGAACGGGCTGTGTTTCCGTAACTTTCTCACCGAAGAGGGCTTTTTGTGCTGTGACTTCTGCTGTGTCCTCTTGTGGACGAGGCGCGCCACGGTTTGGTATTGGTAATGCACGAAGATCAGGAGGAACTTCGAGGGGCGCGCGCTTAAGAACCGCGAACTCCTCAGGTGCTTTACGTGTAAGCCCAAGTTTTTCCTTCGTTCCTGAGCATCCGATTAGAAGTGCTGTGGTGGCTGTCATTAAGATGAGTGTTGTTGATGTTTTCATTCTATTTCTCTGCCTGTTTTGGTGGCTATTTTAAACGCTTTGGTTCTATCCAAACGCCATGAATAAGTATTAATGCAACCCCTACGACAATACAACTGTCCGCCACATTAAAAGCCGGGTAATGCCATGACCCGATATAAAAGTCGAGGAAGTCAATCACGCCTCCGAAGCGTAAGCGATCCCAGATGTTTCCAAATGCACCTGCAATAACAATAATACCTGCGAACCGAATTGTTTTAAAGGGGGTTTTAAAAATCCATAAAAGGAAGAAAATGCTAATCAGCAAAGAAAGTCCAGATAGGATGTAAACGCCTATGCGCTCGCTGCTGCTGAACAAACCAAAACTTATGCCTGTGTTCCAGACCATAGTGAGGTTAAAGAATGGAAAAATATTCTCTGACACTGTATCTAATCTGCTTTGATTAAAGGCTGTAAACCAGTTTAGGAAATTTGTATCACTGCTTTGAAATGTACGTTCAACGATCCACCATTTTGATATTTGATCAATAAAGAATACTAAGACAATAAAGAATAGTGGCGATAAATATTTTTTCATAGAAAGCTCCTGCTCCTCTTGTAAAGAAGCATGAAGTGATTGTCTATTGATAGGATTGTTGAAAGCTTACTTGTTCAACCATTTTTGGATTACGTGATCAACAGAGATATTTCCTGAACCTTTAAGAAGGATCATGCCAAGCAAGAACATCCAAAAATAATGATCAGGGTTTTGCATTCCATATTCAGCAGGAATTGCGAACTGGATCGTCGCTGTCATGATTAATAGACCTGCTGCGCCCAAACGACCAAATAGTCCAAGAGCGAGTAATATAGGAAGAATAAGCTCTCCTGCTGTTCCTGCAACGGCGGATAGATCGGAATTTACCCCAGGAATTGGGTGGATTTCTTCAAAAAGGAAAGTTGTGCTTTCCCAGTCATCGTTTAGAAAATTTTCAAATTTAAGCATGCCCGATGAGAAAAAAATATGTGCCATGTAAAACCGAACACCTAAATCGAAAAAAGGAGAGGCAACTGAGTCTGAGAGCGTTCTGAGTGGTTGAATCAAATTATTAATTTTAAGGGCTAAGGCTTTCATTCTGTGATCTTTCTTTATGTGTCTGTAGACGTATTCGTTGCAGGAAAGATAAAAGTTTCACATGAAAGTGTTTTTTGCAGAAGAGCTTGGAAATTAAAGTCAGAAAAGTCCTTTAATGTGTCTTCTACTGCCTCCATAAGCGGGTGTGGGTTCTGTAAAAAACTATATTCTGACTCATTGATCTCTTGGATAGAAACTTGGTAGTCTTGGCGCGTAATAAGAAGATATGTCTCTTTTCCTTCAATATTAAAGTTTTCGTTGTTTTGGCGGTCTTCGTCACGCACATATTGGCGAATATCATGAATGGAAAACTTTGAATGTATGAGGGACACACTCGGGTGCAACGTAAGCATGAGGTTTGGTGTGCTTAAATCAAGTCCTGCCATGTCTTGTGGTGAAAGCGCGCTAATATCAAGTGCGTGATATGCGCGATTAGCCGCCCAATCAATGCGTGCCATATCTGCGAGATAAGCAAGGGATTGTGCTGGTGGGAAGGTTTCGATGAACTCTGGGAAATCTTCGCCATAATCATGGAGACATGCTTTTTTAGGTGGATTTTTAAGCGCGTAAGTTTGTGACATTTGGCTCATGAAGTCTTCACCGACAAGTGTCGTCACGGTTTGAAATGTGCCTGATAGAACCTCGCTCAAGCTTTGTCTGAAATTGTTTTGGTATGTGTTTAAACGCTTTTCGAGGCTTGCCCCGCCAACTTGAAATGTATTTTCAGGGGTGCTTATGTCTTCTGTTAAAATCATTGTCTTAAAAGTTGTTTGGGTCTTATGCAGCGACATCTTTGACCCTCGATATCACATTACGAACTTTTTTAACCTCACTCATGAGAATATCGAGGTCAGGGTAGTCTTGATCCCATTCAATGAGGGTTAAATGTGTACCATGTTTCTGAATTGTGTATTCATAGAGTTCCCAGACATCGTTGCAGACGGTATCGTTGTGTGTGTCGATCAATAATCTATGTTCTCCATCGGTTTCGACGGTATGACCTGCAAGGTGGATTTCTCTGATTCTATCTGTTCTGATCGTATCAATGTAATGTTTTGGATCAAAATCATGGTTTACGGACTGAACATAGGCATTGTTGACATCTAAAAGAAGGTAACATCCCGTGCGTTGTGCGACTTCGTTTAGAAATTCAGGTTCTAACATCTCATCTTCTTTGAAGGAGAGGCTTGCGGAAGGGTTCTCTATGAGAATTTCACGTCCAAAGATTTCTTGAACGTCATTGATGTTTCTTACTATTGTTTCAATGCCTTCTTGTGTATAGGGAAGGGGGAGTAAATCGTTTAAATG
>JAESUK010000191.1 GCA_016763095.1 Alphaproteobacteria bacterium | reverse complement strand
TAATTTGACTGAGGCACTAAAACAGCAGGCTGTGTTAAGCGAAAACTGTCATCATAAATGGATTGATGCAAGAAATACCGTCATTCAAAGCGGCGAAGTTTGCCTTAAGTGCAATAGTATCAGGGATGGAAACCGAACGTCTCTAGCAACTTCATAGCCCCAACAAAGCCAGCCGTAGCAAAATTTGGTATATCTGTTTCTTGCACCCCCACCCGATAAATGCTATATTCAGGTAAGAAACAATCAAACGCGCCTACGGAGATACAGCACATGGCAACAGTAAACATTGTATTCGCTCAAGTAGGTGGGGCAGGTATTGATTCCAGATTGGGAGTCTATCAAGGTCACGGCGCAGAATCAGAGGACATAACCTCAAGCGCATCTTCCCAGCAATCTACAGGTGTAGCCAAGGACCAAACATTCATTCGCGTTACCACAACAGGCGGCGCTATTCGTATTCTAACAGGCGTTAACCCCACAGCTCTAACATCTAGCATCCTAGTTCTTGATGATACCACAATGGACCTGGCAGTTCGTAAGGGCGACAAGATAGCAGTGATTGATAATTAGATGGTTGAATTCTCTAATGAAGTCTTCACAACGGTTTGTAACCGCATAGCAGAAGGGGAGAGCCTCCGTAAGATATGCATAGACGATAACATGCCAGCCAAGACAACAGTGCTTCGTTGGATGCAAGATGACGACGAAGGATTACTCCGTGACCAGTACGCCCGCGCGAGAGAAATGCAGGCCGATCATTACGCTGAAGAGATCATTGAAATCTCCGACGAATCAGCCAACGACACGTTCATTGACGAGCATGGTAATGAGCGCAACAACAACGAGATTGTAGCCCGTTCACGATTAAGGGTTGATAGCCGCAAGTGGCTGGCCGGCAAGCTAAGGCCCAAGGTGTACGGTGAGAAGATCGTACAAGAGCATACGGGCAACTTAACAGTTTCATTACCAGAAAAAGCGCGTGACATTTAAACTAACCACCAAACAAGATGAAATATGGGATTTGTGCGCTTCAGAGGCTGCAAATCTTTTGGTTTATGGTGGTTCTCGTTCAGGCAAGACGTTCTTGTTGTGCTACGCCATCATTACAAGGGCGCTCAAGGCTTCCGGGTCCAGACATGCTATCTTTCGTAAGCACGGTGTATCGGTGAAGCAATCGATAGGTCTTGATACTATCCCCAAGGTGATGAGCTTGGCTTACCCAGAGGTGGATGTGAAGTGGAAGGATAAGGACGGTTATTTTCAATTCGGCAATGGCTCGGAGATTTGGCTTGCTGGTTTGGATGATAAGGAACGGGTCGATAAGGTGCTAGGTAAGGAATTTGCCACGCTGTACTTCAATGAAGCCTCAGAGATAGCCCTTGCCTCGTATGACGTGGCACAAACCAGGTTAGCCCAACGTATTAAGCAGGTTGATGGCAGATGGTTGAGCCAAAAGAACTACATCGATTTAAACCCGACCACTAAATCACACTGGACTTATCGCATGTGGGTTGATGGGTATCATCCCGATGGTGAGCTTGAGCTAGACATGAATGATTATGGGCACATCATTGTTAACCCATTCGATAACCTAGAGAATCTTGATCCGGCATACCTGAAGAAGCTTGAGGCATTGCCTGAGCGCCAGAAGAACAGATTTTTCCATGGTAAGTTCATTGGTGACGTTGAGGGCGCGTTGTGGCGTCGATCATGGATCAAACGCACAAGAACGTTGCCAGACATGGATAGGGTTGTTGTTGCCATTGATCCTGCCATTTCTACAGATGTAGGCTCAGATGAGACAGGGATAGTAGTTGTCGGCCTTGGCGTTGATGGCATTGGTTACCTCCTTGAAGACGCAAGCGGGAAGTACCGTCCCGAAGAGTGGGCAAGCCGTGCTGTGTCCTTGTATGATCAATGGGAAGCTGATAGAATAGTTGCAGAGATCAACCAAGGCGGGCAAATGGTCGAAAGCATACTGCGTACAATACGCGCAAACATACCGTATACTGCTGTTACGGCGACAAGAGGCAAGGTTATCAGAGCCGAGCCTATTGCTTCGTTGTATGAGCTTGATAAGGTTAAGCATTTTGGAGAATGGTCCATACTTGAGGATCAGCTTTGCAGTTTTACCATAGGCTTTGACCGCAAGGCTCAAGGTTACTCGCCAGACAGGCTTGATGCTCTTGTTTGGGGTTTGACATTCTTATTCCCTAGCATGGTTGTCAGAACGCAACCTGTTCCTGTTCGCGTAATACCCACAGTTAACCCAATGGCTGGAATGTAATGGTAGAAGATAAAAACCTACACCAGAAGGCTCTAGAGCAATTCAATGATATCTGGACTGTTGTACAGGATGAGCGCGAGTTAGCCATTACTGACAGGCGTTTCTATTCTATTGCCGGTGCAATGTGGGAAGGCCCATTAGGCGATCAGTTTGAAAACAAGCCAAAGATTGAGGTGAACAAGGCTCATTTGTCTGTGATCCGCATCTTCAATGAATGGCGCAATAACCGCATTGATGTTGATTTTGTTAGTGTTGACGGCTCGGAAGACGATGGTTTGGCAGATGTATGCGATGGGCTTTACCGGGCAGATGAGAAGAATTCAGGCGCAATGGAAGCTTATGACAATGCCTTTGAAGAGGGTGTTGGAGGTGGTTATGGTGCTTGGCGCTTAACGACTGAGTTTGAAGACGAAGATGACGATGAGAATGAAAAGCAACGCATAATGATGGAGCCTATCTATGATGCTGACCAATCGGTGTTCTTTGACCTTGGGGCCAAACGACAAGACAAGAGGGATGCAACCCACAGTTTTGTACTCACACCTTACAGCAAGCCAGCCTATGAATTAGAATTTGGGGAGACTGATTACAACTCTTGGCCCAAGGATAGCGAAACAGCTACGTTTGATTGGGTAAGCAATGATGTTGTGTATGTCGCTGAGTATTACGTGGTAACCAAGGTCAACCATACGGTATTTGTTTATCAGGATGTGTCGGGCGAAGAGGTTCGCCATACTGAGGATGATTTCGAAAAAGACCCAGACTTACGCGCTTTTCTTGAGGCTACAGGTTCCAAGCTATTGCGCGAGAAGAAAACCAAACGCAAAGAGGTCCGCAAATACATCCTGTCTGGTGAGAAGATACTGGGCGAGGAGAATGGCGAGCTTATTCCCGGCAAGAATATCCCGATTGTTCCATTCTATGGTAAGCGCTGGTATGTTGACAACATTGAGCGGTGCATGGGACATGTCCGGTTGGTTAAGGATGTGCAGCGCCTAAAGAACATTCAGATTTCCAAGCTTGCAGAAATTAGCGCCACATCAGCGATTGAAAAGCCTATCTTCACGCCTGCGCAGGTGGCTGGTCATGAACTGACATGGGCTGAGGATAACATTAAGAACAATCCTTATCTGCTGGTTAATCCTGTAACGGACGCGCAAGGCAATGTTGTTGCTTCTGGTCCTATTGGTTACACCAAACCTCCCGCGATTGGCCCGGCCATGGGTGCGTTGCTACAAATCACAGAAGAGGACATTCAAGACTTGTTGGGTAACCAGCAGGCAGGCGAAGAGCTTGATTCCAATGTCAGCGGCACGGCTGTTGAATTGGTGCAGAACCGTCTTGATATGCAGACGTTTATTTACATGTCCAATATGGGCAAGGCATTCCAGCGTTCGGGTGAGATTTGGCTAGAGATGGCCAAGGAGATATATGTCGAGAGTGATCGCACCATGAAAACCATCGGCACACAAGGCGAGGTCGGTAACGTTACGCTTGGAGAGAAGATCACGAATGAAAAGGGTGAGGTTGTATCGGAGGGTGATTTAACCAGAGCTTCCTTCAATGTAGAAGTTGATGTTGGACCATCCACGTCGAGCAAGAAGGCTTCGATTGTGCGCGGCGTTACCGGTATGATGAGCGTTGTTCAAGACCCGGAAACCAATGTTGTTCTTGGTGCGTTGGCATTAATGAACATGGAAGGCGAGGGCTTAGGAGACATCAAGGAGTGGAACCGCAAGAAGCTTGTTAAGATGGGTGTTCTGGAGCCTACCGAAGAGGACAAGGCAGAGGCAGCACAGCAGGCAGAGAACACACCAGCAGACCCGCAAGCTACATTCTTGATTTCAGAGTCAGAGAAGAATGCGGCGCAAGTTACCAAGACCAACGCAGAAGTTGAGAAGGTGGCGGCAGAAACAGATAAAGTCCAAGCGCAAACAGCAGAGATTATCGCGGGGGTTGATAGAGAAGACCGCCAGCAGATACTCGACGCGGTTAATGGCGCAGTGGACACGCAGATACGGCAAACCAGTCAGCCGCAATGACTGAGAAACGGCGCTCCATCCGGCCTATAGGGTGAGAAGAAGGTGTTATTAATGGAAGACGAAGATCAAGTAGAAGAAACAGAAGCGGTAAAGGTTGAAGAAGAAATAGAATCCGAGGTCGTTGATGAAACGAAGCCGGAAGATGAATCTAAAGAACCCCCTGAAGTTGAAGCCAAGGCAGAAGATGAAGATGCTGTTATTTCATTCGGAGATAAAGACCCGGATGAAGAAAGCAAAGAACCTGCTGCGACTTGGGTTAAGGACTTAAGGAAGACAAACCGCGAGCAGGCAAGGAAGATTGCAGAATTAGAGAAGTCACAGGTTAAAACTGATGTAGAAGAGCCCCTCAGTGCCAGACCTACCCTTGAAGACAGTGACTATAATGAAGATGCATTCGCAGATAAGCTTGATGCTTGGAATGACGACAAGCGCAAACGTGACGATGTTAAGAGGTCCGCTGAAGAGCAGGCCAATAAGCTATCGGAACAATGGGCGGTTCGTAACCAAGAGTACGAAGTTGCAAAGAAGGCTTACAATCAAGAGACTTTTGAGGACGCAGAAGATGCAATTAAGGTTGCGTTGAACACGACCCAAAGGGGAATTCTGGTTCACGCCTTTGGTCCAGGAGCGGCTAAGATGATTGCCGGACTTGGTACTAACCCTGCTGAATTGAAGGCTTTGGCTGATGTCAAAGACCCTGTGTTATTTGCTGTTGAAGCTACAAGATTGGAATCTAAAATGAAGGTTACATCTCGCAAACCCAAAACCAACCCTCAAACCCGAGTAAAAGGCGATGCCAGCTCGGCAAAGGGGATCGATAAACTTGATAAGCTGTATGATGCAGATGACCTTACAGCCGTTATGAAAGAAAAGGCGGCACGTAGGGCCAAAGCTGAAGCGGCTTGATCCTAATGGAGAAATAAAATGGCTAATGATTTTAGCAAAGAAGAAAAGGTAGCCTTTACTGAGTTGCTTGAAGGCTTTGATGACGCTCTTGTACTATCTCGTGCTGTTAGCAAATATGACATGGGCGAAGTTGAGGCAGAGCGAGGCAGTGATACTATTTGGCGTCCAAGCCCTTACATTGCGCAGTCGTTCTCAGGTCTTGACCAAACGTCAAACTTTGGTGACAGCATTCAATTGTCTGTACCGGCTCAGGTTGGTACTGTTCAGTCGTCACATTTCCAGCTTAACGCTAAAGAGTTGCGCGATGGTCTACAAGAAAACCGATTGGCGAAAGCTGCACACCAGAAACTAGCATCTGACATTAACGTTGCTATTATGAACACAGCCGCAGACGAAGGTTCTGTAGTTGTTACTCGTTCGGGTGCCGCTACTGGTTATGATGATGTTGCTGAAGTTGATGCAGCATTCAATGAACTTGGTGTCGGAATGGATATGCGCAACCTTGCCCTTTCATCCCGTGATTATAACGGCATGGCTGGCAACCTGGCTGCTCGTGAGACAATGAATACAAAGCCTACTCGTGCTTATGAAAAAGCATTCGTTGG
>JAESUK010000190.1 GCA_016763095.1 Alphaproteobacteria bacterium | reverse complement strand
GTTCGGTGAAGCAACACATGCGTTTGATGTTGAAGAGCAAAAATTCTACACCGTTATCTTAAGACAAGATGATAAAACATTGCTCGTAATCGAAGATGATGCGAACACAAACCAAGCAAAATCTCAGATTAACTTTTACAATCTGTCTGATGTGCCAAGCCTTTCTCTTAAAGCAAAAGCTGGAAAGATAAGCGTTATAAAAGATGTTGAGCAAGGCAAGGCTGGCTTTCGTGAGATTAACCCTGTGAAGATTGATCTGTCAGTTGCTAATGGAAATGAAATTCTCTTTGATGCAGGCGACAAAACACTAGAACGCAGTGAAACATACAGCCTATTCTTTGTTGGAAAAGACGATGTTGTTTGGGTAAAAAGCACAACAAACACAACTAAATAATCAATAATTAGTTCGGCGTAATAAACTAGATGGTATTTTCTTCTAACATTTTCCTATTCCTATTTTTGCCTCTATTTTTAGGGGCATACTATCTTACGCCTACGCGCTGGAAATCTCTGACGATTCTCGTCGGAAGCTATGCTTTTTATGCGTGGTGGCGTGTTGATTTTCTTCTGTTATTTGCCGCTGTCACAATTTGGAATCATGTGATTGCAAAACGCATTGTTGGAAATGAAAATACACCGCTTGCTAAGCGCTGGATGTTACTTGGTGTTATTGGAAACTTGCTAACTTTGGGCGTGTTCAAATACTTTAACTTTGGGGTAGAAAGCCTAAATGCGGTTTTGACTTCCTCTGGCATGAACAGCTTTGAAGCAATGAAGTTTATTCTGCCTATCGGGATATCTTTCTATATCTTCCAGTCTATTAGTTTTCTTATAGATGTGTATCGCAAAGATGCGCCACCCGCCAAAAACTTCTTAAATTTTGCCGCGTTTATCTCGCTATTCCCGCAACTTATCGCAGGACCTGTTCTACGCTATAAGGACTTGGCACACCAATTTGAGCATAGAACACATTCTTTTGATTTATTCTCACAAGGCGCACATCGTTTTATGATTGGGTTTATCAATAAGGTGTTGATTGCAGATACTGTGGCGATCCTTGTGGACGCAAGCTATGCGTTGGAAAACCCAACAATGGCAGATGCTTGGCTTGGCGCATTGGCTTATACAGTACAGCTATACTTTGATTTCTCAGGCTACAGCCATATGGCAATCGGTATAGGTCTGATGATGGGCTTTAGGTTCATGGAAAACTTTAACGCACCATATATAAGTCGCTCAATCACAGAGTTCTGGAAGCGTTGGCACATAAGCCTTTCCTCTTGGTTGAAAGATTATCTTTATATTCCTCTTGGTGGAAACCGTAAGGGAAAAGTAAGAACATATATCAACCTCCTTCTGACAATGGTTTTGGGTGGTTTGTGGCACGGGGCAAACTGGACGTTTGTACTTTGGGGTGCATGGCATGGGGCTATTCTTGCGATTGAACGTGCTCTTGGCGTTAAGGGAAGTCTAACAGCACCAACACCATTCTTAATGCGTGCCGTGACCACCTCCATGACCTTTTTCTTTGTGATCATTGGGTGGGTAATGTTCCGTGCAGAAAATGTAGGACAAGCCTTTACCCTTTATGAGGCAATGTTCAGATTCAGCGATGGATTTGGATTAAGTGAAGCGCTTTCATGGCAGGTGAACGGACAATTAATGACCGCATTCATCGGCGGGCTGACGCTTGTGTTTGTTGGACCTTATGTCGCAATGAAGTTCCAAGCAAGTAAGCTGTCACAAACAGCAACAATGAACGCAGTAACAGGTCTTGGGGTTATTGGCTTGTTTTCAATGGCAGTTATGAAGCTATCAGCAGATAGCTTCTCACCATTCCTATATTTTCAATTTTAGATATAAGGGGGTATCAAGATATTGGAGTTTCCCCATTGCTTTTGTATTGGAACATGTCTAAGACAATGAAGTGTATCTAAGCCTAAAATAGGACTTAAAAAATAGGGAGTGTGTAACGTGATTCTTGAACAAAAATATATTCGTCTAATGGCGGACTATGGTGCAACAGGTGACTTGGCCTTTTCTGAAGTAGAAGACCGCCTTAATTACCACATCTCAAAAATTCAAAAAGAAAAATGGGAAGAGGGAGTCTTCTTTGACTACCACTTAAGTGCAACACCTGTGCGTCCCTTGAACAGCACGGAGAATGCCTTTATTACGGCACAGCTTGCAATCAATACACCACTAGGAAAAGACTATATTATTTATAATAACGTAGCACCTCGTAAAGATAACTTGGAAGCACGTACCAAGAATGCGGGGGAGCCATTCATCTATCTTCGCTTAAAAAATGGCGTGCAAGTGATCACAGTGAATAGTGGTTACTCTGCAACATTATTGAAGCCATTCGCTGAAGAAATTAAGATGGTGAAGGTTGATAATGATAAGACACAGTTTAGGTCTCGCGATAATTACCCACGTATATTGGGCGCACTTCTAAGGGGTGATGATAGTATTTTTGGTGATGATGCCTTCGATCTTGTCCCTGATGATTTTCCAAAAAATATTATTGTTTACAATGATGGGTACGGAAACCTTAAAACGTCAATTGATCCCAAAGATCTTGAGGCATTAAAAGGACAAAGCACAACTGTTGAAATTAATGGTCGCCTTCAATATGTAACAATTGGCGAAGGCATCTTTAGCGTTCGTGATGGAGAGTTCTGCTTGGCAAAAGGATCATCAGGCTGGGAGCTACCCGATGGTACGCGCCATGACTTTGTGGAACTTGTGAAGCGTGGTGGTTCAGCCTATGCAGAATTTGCAAAACCACCAGCAGGGCTTAAGATCAAAGTTTCTGATATAAAATAGAACGTTACTCTCTAAAAATTTCAGAATAAATATCTACGTTAAAGCCCAGAAGGGCTTTTTCTTTGTGTATTATCAGGGGACGTTTAACGATGGATGGATTTTCTGTTGCAACCTGTATGGCCAAAGCCTTATCCATATTGTTTTTAGCCTCGTCTGGTAACTTACGCCACGTTGTACCGCGTTTATTTATAACGGTTTCCCATCCGCACTGGTCCAGTGCAATCTCAAGCGCCTTTTGATCAATACCCTCTTTTTTATAGTCATGAAATGTATAAGGGACACAGTGACCTTGAAGCCATGTAAATGTCTTCTTCATCGTGTCGCAATTTTTAATACCGTAGATAAATACTGGTTCCATGATTTTATCCTGCCTAGATGAATGAGTTAAAGCTATTTGCTATATAAAAGTGCTGTACTCCAATAGCAACAGATATTAGTGTCTACACACTATAAACAGAACAAACAACGTTTTGTTAATGTCTTACACTTAAAGAATTTTATGAGAACAATGAAGCCAAATTTAAAACCTTACCTCTCCTCTTTTGTAAAAAAACACGTGTTGTCTAAAAGCCCGTATACCTTCAATTATCAAATTGAAAATAAAAAAGAATGGGCAGGTGAAATAGAAACATACTTTGAAACAAGTGATGGTCGTCAAATTCCTGTATATAAAAATCATCATTACCGAACCATCAGTTGTAACAGCCGGCATATCATCTTCAACAAATG
>JAESUK010000189.1 GCA_016763095.1 Alphaproteobacteria bacterium | reverse complement strand
GCGTGGGCGACAGGTTTTACTGCCGTTTCATGCATAATCATAGCCTTTATCGCCATTTTCAGAGGTGAAAAAAACATCACAAAAAGCGACTGGTTCAGCTTCATCGGCGCGCTAAGCGCTGTGCCTCTTTGGCTTATCACACAAACGCCCTTCTATTCCATTATCCTCATCACATTAATAGATATCTCCGCCTATTACCCAACCATAAGAAAATCATACATAAAACCACACGAAGAAATATCCAGTACATTCATTCTCAACGGGCTTAAATACCTGATTGCCTTATTCGCACTCAATCACTATTCAGTTATTACCGCGCTTTATCCCTTCAGCACAATGCTTGCAGAGTTTGGCGTAGCCTTCATGCTCATTTGGCGCAGACATATCCTTAGAACTTTGAGACGATAAACCATTGCCCACCATCAGAAACAACGGTAAGCGCATTATACTGGCTATTTAACGGCTGATTAAATCCATCAGGACCCGATCCACCCTGCTCACTAACCGTCACAACATTCCCAGATACATCCGTTTTCTTAATTGTAACCGTGCGCCCAATAGCCTCGGGAGCATCCGCGGGAGGAAGACGAACCTCTAATGCCCCGCTAAAACTAGAGATAAGATATATATCTACGGCCAAATCAACATCGTACAGACCACTCCCATCATAAAACCGAGTATTCCCTGCCATTCGATTAGAGCTCGTCACAAACCATTCTGCTCCATTTGAAACCATTGTCACAAAATCAAACTGCCCACCAAGAAAAAAGGCACTTCGGTCTGGTCCCGAGCCAGCATCTTGTTCAGATATCGTAACAAGATTTTTAGAGGTATCAACTTTCTTAATCGTCATCTCACATCCTGATGCATCTGCCGCCAACGGCAAGCGTACTTCAAGATCGCCACCAAACGATGACACCAAATGCACACTGTGGGATAAATCCAAATCAATCAAACCACTCGCATCAATATATTCCGTATCAAAACGTTGCAACGTTGTTGTAAGATCAGTCACGATAGAGCGCTGAAAACGGTTTTTATAGGGATATCCCGCATTATACGCCGTATATTCACCCCCTGATAAATCCCATATCGCAGCACCATCACTCACCGACAGTAAATTAAAAATTGAAGTTTCAATCGACCCATTTTCTAAACGAAAATTGGGGACTTGGTTATTAGACTCAGCATAAGGGTTAATAAATAAACTCTTATCCGATCCTGCACCGACATGAAAGCACGCCTGCGCCGTACCCTTAACATTCGCCTCGCAATCAACAAAGGCATTATTAAAACGCCCCTCTTCAACATAGAACCCAGCCCCACTGATATCCGTTCCCAACGAATACACACGGCACGCATGAAACTTATTTGCATTGGGCGTATCTCCTGCACCTGAGCGCATCAAATAAATCCCATGCACAGATGGTTGCGCCACAAGCACACGATCAAAATTATTCCAATAACACGGCTTGTTTGTATCCATATACCCATCAAGGACTATGCCTGTTCCACACCCCCAAAACGTCACATCACTAATTGCATTTTGAACACATGGGGCATCGCGACCATAGAGTTTTAAACCAATATCGCCCTGCTCAATACGTAATGTTGAAAGTGTTATATATTCTGACACCATCTCAATCACCGCAAAACCCATACCATTTGCACGAATAACCGCGCTCTGCCCTGCACCTATTAGGCTTTGACGTGCTCCCAACTCAATGGTTGCCGAAACAAGATATGTTCCACTTGGAATAAACACACTCTGATGGTTCGCAAGCGCCTGCTGAATGGACAATGTATCATCCGTTAAGCCATCCCCAACCGCACCAAAATCCTTAATAGAGACCAGATCAGAAAATTTATCATGGCTTGTCCGCGTAACACTTCCCGCACCATTTGCTAAAAAATCAGGAAGTGCCATAGCCCCCGCTAAGCTCACAGGTACAGGATTCCCATTTCCATCAAACCCAAGCGCTTTGTTCACACGTTGCGCCCGCATCGGCAGGACGACCTGATCCAGCTCTTCACTTGGATCAAAGCGAAGCATCCCCGCCTGATCGCTGGAAACCTGTTGAACTGATCCAGTCAAATAATCCAGTTCGTTATTGATCGCTTGGGCAGAAAAATCACCACCCTCAAGAAAATCAGTAATACGCTCCAACGGTAAGCGTCGCTCTAGCGTCACAATAGCTCCATTGGACGGCGCACTATCAAATTGCACCTGTCCCCCAGATGTCACGCCAGCATCCAACACAGTAAAAGCACTTGTTTGCTCTGCCCCATCAAAAAAGACTTTTAAATCTTCGCTCGCAAAAATTGGAAATGGGTATGTAAACAGGGTCTCAACCCCATTGGCCAAATAACGCACAATCGGCATTATTTCGGGCATCTTAATATGCTCGGGCATTATTAACTCCTTTATAAAATAATTATTAAAACAAGCTTGAAAAACGTTGTTTCTCTGCCAACTGACTTGCTTGCAAAACATTCAAACGTTTCTGCTGAAAAAGGTTTTGATCAAGGATATTTGTTTTAAGCGAGTCTAAACGATCACGCGCAAACTTTTCATCTTCACTTTCATCAAACAATCCCAATAATATCGCCTGACCAGATCCGCCACTTGTGCTTATGCCTTGCGCCCCAAAACGTGTGCGTTGTCGTGCCACCGCACGCTTTAAAGCATTCTTACGTTTGCGCTCTGCATCTTGCGTACTGGCTTGAATTTGCGCTTTTTGAAGCGAGGCACCCTCTTGTGATTGACGCAAGCGTTCTGCCTGTTGTGCCTGTAATTGTCGCAAGGATGTATCCTCGTTCTTTACAGACTTAACAAGCCCACTCAGACCTGATGCCACACCAACGGCCATTTGCAATGTCGGTAAAACAGCATTCAACCCACTCGTAAGCGTTCCCATATTCTTCTCCTTTTCAATTAACTTATTTTTTAACTAGACATATTTATTTTCCCTGTGTTACACATAACCCTCAAAAATATGTTAATGAAAAACACGAGGGTAAAAATGTCCGGATCAACAGGCAGACGTAGTTTAGACGAACAATTCGCAGGAAAAGGCAAAAGAAATCGTAGTGGACCTGTTCATGTATATAGCGCAGAAGAGCTTAAAATATTTCAAGCTCAACAGGATGCTACAACTGAAAGCACAGAGACAACGGTTACATCAACTTCAGAACCAGCACCAAAAATCTAATTATTTACACTCAGCTCCATATTTACAGACAATAACGTGAATGGAAGCGGTAAATCTTGCTCAATAGACCATAACGGTTTGGTCAAATCATTTGACCAACCAAAGGCACGCACACGAATGTCTCCGCTAACCAATGGCGGTGGCGAGCCCAGAATAGGGTCTTCCCCAAATTGTTTTAAAGATATATCGCGTAAGCCCCGTCCAACATCGGCACGTATGGCGGATGTATTTTCAACGCGAAAGCGAACCTCAACAAGGCGCGCGCTTCGCCCCGTCCCCGCACCATCAATCGCACTTGGCGGTAAGGGTTCAATACGGTGTGTGAACGGCAATCCTATTCGAACACGCGACGCAACCTGCGCCAATGTAACCGCGCCACTGACCACAACTTGATTAGGTTGAACAATACCATCCGCAACAATTTGCACAGTTTTTCTCTCGAGATGAGCCAGCCCAGACCACGTATCAGTAGCCACACCATTCTCACCTTTAAGCGCAGAGTCTAAATACAGCTCATCATCAAACAATTCGATAGTATAATTTCCTCCTCGATCAATGAGAAGATAAACTTGGTCTCCAACAACGGACACAGATTTAACCGCTCCATCTGTTTCATGAAGCGTCCATGCCGCAACTTGTTCCGCACGGTACACCGTTAATGTCGCTAACTTTCCATCTTCTCGTACAATAAACAACAAGCGTCTTTTTTGATCAAAATCTTGATCGATGGGGTCTCGGACAATATGTCGCGACAATAATGCCAAATCCGTTGCCTGATAGGCTTGCTCTATATCTGTATAAAGAAATTCTCTAATTTCCTGCTTATTTCGTGCAATAAACAACGTCGCACCATCAATATCAACAGGTGGAATAAAACGGTCAATCACAGATCCAATTCGTGTTTGTCGTCTTAACTGAACAGTTTGTGGTGTTAACGGATCACCCGTCACCATCCACTCTGCTCCGCTTGTAAATACCTGTAAATGCCGTCCAGAAAACACACCTCGAATAGCATTCACCTGATCCGATAGGATAGCAAACTCAATAGACTCATCGTCAAGCCCCTCACCCAGATCAAAGTTAAACAAATCACCCGATTTTGAAAACCATAAACGGTTTGGCAAATCACGGCTTCCACCGATCACCAAACGATCTTGATGAAACGCCACCGACGCAGGATATCCCCGCGCAGGAGAAAAGGCTTGTTCTGCCCAATCTATCGTAGCCTCTGTTCCCAGCAAATCTTCAACTGTATTCACGCTAACAACTGTTGGTGAATTATAGCTTGTGATCTCAACTTCCTTACCACCAACCCGCAACCGCGTGCCCGCATGTAATGGATCAAACACATCACTTGATGATGTAAGTGTAATCGCACCGCTTACCCCACTTGGCGTTAGAACAACATCACTCACTGCATATTTATAATACGGATGGTACTGTATATTATTATCAGTAAAAAACGTCCAATCCCCTATCGACCACGATCCGTTTGCATTTCTATTCAATGTTTTTGGCGATACATTAGGGTGAACAAGCAACAAAGTATCCGCACTTTGTGTCCAAGCAACCTCTGAAATTTGCGATGCAATCCACGGCGCACTGAGGGTCGTCTGTAAAACCCCATCATAGTAAATATCAATTTGTCCATCCGTCAGAACGATCAAATATGTTTGTTGGGTATTAAACTCAAAGCTAATTAACCGTCCATTGTCCGCCACAGTATCAACATAATGAAGCCCCGCTCGGCGTGTCACACCGCCTGTTGGAAATATAAATATATTACGAAGCTCCAATGCTCCATTCACATAGGCACGCAAATCCCCTCGCCCCAAAAGCTGACGTGAAACCTCACCTGCTGTAAAATTCGTTTTTATATCTTTTATTTTTACCATGTTCTTTTCCTTTAAATTTAGGCACAAAAAAACCGCCTCAAAAGGCGGTTCATATGATTTTTATTAGAGATTAAGCCATCACGAAAGTCCAAGCTCTCGACTCTTTACTGCACATATATTATGTCGAGGATGCTCCCCTCGCGCACGGATT
>JAESUK010000188.1 GCA_016763095.1 Alphaproteobacteria bacterium | reverse complement strand
TTTAAACGGAGTGCTGCGAGGGAGTCTTCGTCACTTGGCGTTTCTTCAACCTCGTCTTTTTCATCAAAGATGTCATCGCCTTTATTCTTTTTCTTTTGCTTCGCAGGTTTTTCTTTTGTAGAAGGTTCTTTGGTCTCTATTACTGACTCTTCTGTTTGTGGCACACCTTCGTCTATAGGCATATCAACCAATGTCTGAGGTTTTACCTCAACAGATTCTTTCTCAATAGGCTGAATTTTTTCTTTTACTTCCTTTTTCTTCTCCTGAATTTTAACAGGTTTTTAGGTTTAGGCGCAGGAAGTCCATTTGATGGTTTTTTACCAAACATTCCCGACTACCCTTTCACTTTTTTCAAAATTTGATCAAAGAAGCCTTCTGGCTTGGCTGTTTCTTGTGGTTTTTTAGCCCCAAGAAACGATGTAAGACCATCCATTATATTTTCCATCAATGCTTCACTGCCCTTAAGCTCTGTAATCTTAACCCCGTCCATCTCTGCCGCTGGGAATAATTTTGGATCAAAGTCTATTACTTTGCTAACTTTATGCTCAAGAGCACTTTCTGCTTCAGATTTTGAAATTTCTTGTCCTGTGAATTGACCCTT
This sequence comes from Alphaproteobacteria bacterium, assembly GCA_016763095.1. GTDB lineage: Bacteria > Pseudomonadota > Alphaproteobacteria > Micavibrionales > Micavibrionaceae > UBA1850. The sequence continues at coordinate 4,805 of JAESUK010000188.1, read as the reverse complement.
CATATTTAGAGTAAAATCAATAAGACCGTCCTCCTCTTCTCCACCGCGAAGTGTTTTTATTTCCTGTATTAGCGTCCTTGAGGCGCGAAGGCTTGATAATGTCGGTGTTGAGACAATACATATCTTATGAGATCTAGAGAGTAATGCTCTTTTAATTGGGATAGATGCATTTGAGGCATCAAAAATCACGACAGGGAATGTTGTAAGCAATGCGTCCAATATATTTTCAAATCCATCGGTTTGAATAGGGTCTTCAAGCAACGGGTCGCCACCACTTCCCAAAAAGGTCAAACACTCATTCACCTCAATAAGCATACGTTTCATGCTTCCTTTATCTTCAGCCAAGGCAGCACGACTGGCTTCCTTCAATGTTGTTACTGGCTCCTGACCCAATGCAACAGCGGTATAGCTTGCCCCACCTGCCGCATCTAATAATACTGTTTTTTGTTTTAAACCTTCAGAGCATCCCAACGCCATTGCTTGTGCAATAGATGATGTACCAACCCCACCTTTTGTACCGAGCACAGTGATAAGCTTACTTTTTGTTGTTCCAACACGCTCAATCAAAGCCGCCGCTATAACATCGCCTATGGCTTCTTTTTTGATTGGGTGAACAAGATAGTCACTTACCCCTATTGCCATTAATTTACGATAGAGGTTCACATCGTTTACAGGTCCAACAACGATTGCGGCTGTGTCTTCGGTGCAATAAGCAGAAAGCTCTTCCAAACAATCGCCAAAACTATCATCAATCGTTTGTGTTTCAATAATGATCAGATCATGGGTTGATTGTGTTTTATAGGTTTCAATTGCTGTATTTACATTTCCCTCTGACACATCGATATGAACACGTGGAAAACGCCAATCATCGATCAAACTCGAAATGTCTGTTCGTAGTTTTTTATTTTCAACAAACACTCCCACCGAAGAAACTGGTAGAAGCGTGGATATATTATTTGTGTCACTCATAAAAAGAGTCTCCCTTGACTTAACCCGCAACCTTTAACAAAGGTTCTTTATCTTAATTACTTGAACTTTCCCCACCAAGTGTTGGAGACTGGCTATATCCGTAGTACCCGCGCCCTTCAACAACATTTTCTGCGCGACGACCACTCTCTGTTCTTGTCTTGTCGCTCTGCCCCAACAAATCTTCCGGATGAGCAATTTGCTCAGCTATCATCGCCTCAATTGTACAGCCATACCCATATTCTTTATGTAGTGATACGTCTCCTACATCTGCATGAGATTCAAAACCTGGAAGACGGTCACACACACTTGGTGCCTCTGCTGACAGTGTTGTATAAGACACTAATGCATGAGATATCTTCCAACTATCCGCGATTGGTAGAACTTTTGTAGAAACAGCACTTACCCCTTGGTCGGTCATAAGCTGTGCAATGCGTCCCGCTTCTAAGGTAGCCTTCATTGCTGTATTCGATTTCGACTTTGGGTCATATGTCACCGTCAATTCAAGAACTCCATGCCCTGATGAGCTATAGTCTTGAGCTATTTTCTTAATCGTATTTTGATCAAGAGATTTTGTGTCATATGATTGTGAAGACAAACCTTCTACAATTTCTATTCTTGATGACTCCAATTGACTTGGCACGTCAAAAGCACATGCAGCGCATGACAGAACCATGGTTGCCATGACGAGTGTTTTCGTGATCTTCATAGGTGTGCTCCTTAGTTTAATATATACCCAAAGCTTTTATTGCTAGAGGGAATGTGTCTAATGTTCTGACCGTATACACGGCGTAAATTTGTGGCAAAAGCTTGGGCAAGAGGACTACTACGCTCTTGCTTTGGAAGGCGTTTTGCTTGTTTTCGATCCGCAAACGGCTTCACAAGATATGGAGTCACCATAATAACAAGCTCAGTCTCTTCTCTTTGGAAACTTCTTGATTTTGCGAGTTCTCCAAGAATGGGAGTGTTACTAATCCCCGGCAAACCACTCATCGCCTTTACGGATTCAGACCTAAGAAGCCCTGCAAGCATCATACTTGACCCACTTCCCATTTCAATGGTTGTTGACGCACGTCGGACATCAAGCCCCGGAACATTCACACCCGAAAGAGTGACCCCCTGCGCGAAATCTAGCGACGAGACTTCGACGTTAAGACGCAAAGATATGCGATCTTTTGACAACACCGTAGGAACAAAATTCATAGACACACCAAATTCGCGGAATTCGACAACAATATTTCCATCTCTATCGCGCCCAACAGGCACGGGAAACTCACCACCAGCCAAGAAGCCTGCTTGCTCACCAGATACAGATGTTAAATTTGGCTCAGCCAAAATATTAACGAGACTGTCTTGCTCAAGTGCCTGCACAACTGTATTGAGAATCCCCAGTCCACCAAGACTAGAATCCCACAAAATTTGACCCGCACCAAAGGCATCTTTGGTTAACCCTGTTGCCCGAGTGGACGCCGCCTCTACGGCGAAGCTGCTTACGCCACCAGGAGTATTTGCGTTGATATTTGTTTCCACACCAAGCTCTTTAATAATGTCACGAGAGACTTCCATGATCCGCATACGAAGCATAACTTGTTGTTCACCGCGCACCTCAAGAAGATTTTCTATAATTTCATCAATAGAATCGTCACCTCCTCCACCTTGAATTTCTTGGACGTGTGCCGCGACAAGGCGTGAGATTTTTTGCGCAATTGCAGGATTGGCGACTTCTCCTGTTAAATAAACCTGATCCGTTGTTGCGCGAACGCGGACATCAGTTTCTGTCGGAAATAACTCATGCACCATTTCTTCGATACTATCGGTATCAATGCGCACATGAACATTTAAACGTGAGATAACATTTCCATCCTCATCAAGCGTGATAATGTTTGTATCGCCCAATTCTGAGCCAACGATATAAAGCTGATTTGCTTGAATAGCAACAACATCTGCAATAGACGGGTCTGCCACCAATACATCCGCCACACGCCCATCAATCTCATAAATTTCAGCCTTACCAATTGGCAAAACCAATGTAGGGTCTTTCGCATGTCTTTTGACAGGAGACAGGCTATCTTTCGCAGCAAAAACTTGTTGTGTACTCACGACAACGAGTAAACCAACCGTTAGTGCTATCATTATTGCATTTAAGTTCTTCATCATTGAAATCCTATTTCTTTACCTCGATGCTTTGCACACCTTGATCTGAATAAATGCGAATTTCTTTTGGCTTTCCGCCACCTGTTTCGCTTCTTTTGATAATCTCTTGTAGAATGCCACTAACCTTAACATCTGTGGTCGACGTATGCGTACCGTCATTGACAATCTGATTATCGCCAATACCACGAAGAGACAAGCTTAACTTGCCCATCTGGCTCACAAGAGCCAATTCCTCCGCACCAGACGCATCAACTTCAAGTGTCACAGTTCGCCCGACCTTAATCTTATCTGTGTCACTTGCGACAGCGCGTTGATCAATTGCGAGCACACGAACATTTTCTAGAATTGTTTCCGTTGCATATTGCTTGATTGTGTCCTTAACAACAGCCTTATCACTGCCTGCCATTTTAATCTTATGCGTTAGAATCACATCAACAAAGTCTCCTGGGTTAATAAACCCTCCCACCATTGATGCGGCGGATACCTTGAGCGCAACTGCTCTTTTTCCCTTTTTAAGAGAAGAAGCGACAATATTTCCTTTTGTTTTTGAGAGAAGCACGGACTCCATCATTGGCTCGCCCATATGGACAACACGGCGCAAACGACCTTCAAGCGCTTTTTCAGCTTTTTGTTTCTTTTCTCGCTGGATGAGGCCTTCAAATAAATTAGATTCTGGCCATTCTTGCCATTTGGTATCTCCTTTTTTGAGAGTATACCCAATTTCCATTTTTTTGGTCGCAACCAAAACCTCTAATTTAGCATCACTTACTTCAGGCTCTTTTTTAAGACTTGAGCTTACAATAAGAGCCACTAAGATGGCCATTATAAAGCCTCCAGCAAGGACGATGAGTGTATTTTTATTCATAGTAACACCTAAGTTAACAGGACATAAGATTTAAACAGCGTAGTGAACCCAAGAGGAACGCGAGAATTCGCTTTATAAGAGTAGCATAACAGAGAGCTAATTAAAATTTATTAAATTAAAGGTGGCTTTTTATATTCTTACTGCAAAACATCAGAAAAACCCTGCACTTACAAAGCCTGCAACCGTGCCTCCGAAAATGGCAATTGCATATGGAACACTCGCTTATCCCTCTGCCAATTTCTTTAGCCAACCTTTTTGCCAATTTTCAGGGACACCTTTTTTCATAAGAACGAGGGCAACGACACCGAGAAGTCCGCCGATGACCGTCATGAAGAAAAGAAATGCAGCAATACCTTTTATACCAACCCAGAAAGACAGGGCTGTTGCTAGTTTTGCATCACCCGCACCAAATGCTTTTAATGCAAACAGAATAAATGTGAGCACAAAAACAACACCGCCCACTACGAAATTCAAAGTAAAAAAATCAAGTGGAGCGCCGTTTATAAAGCTATAACCAACGAATGCAATAAAAGCCCCCATGATAAATGTAGGAATGGCGTTTGGAATTTTCATCCCACGCAAATCAGTTATACACGCAATACCTGCGGCACACACAACACTGAATATAAAAAAATGAAGAATCATGGGTCTATTATAAAAGAAAACACCCGCCTAATAAAGGCGGGTGCTTATCAAGTCATTATATAACTACGATCATGGTGCCGCAGCAGGAGCTTCTAAAGTATCTCCTAAACCTAGGAATAGATCATTCAACTGTCCACCAAAGGCAAACACAGCACCAGCAATAACCACCGCGATA
>JAESUK010000187.1 GCA_016763095.1 Alphaproteobacteria bacterium | reverse complement strand
TTTTCAAAAGCATATCAATAAGATCACTTGCGACTAAGCCTGTTCCAAAGGTCTTTTCACATTCTCAATGAATCCAAGCAATGACAACATACGCTCCATCTGGTCACTTAAAGCGAGAATTTCTGAGGTTTGAATGCGTTCTGTACAGCCGACGCTTCTAATTCAGGTGTATTGATTAATCTATCCTGTATAAAATGAACCGCTTGAGACGTAACAGCAATGTTACTTTCCTCTATTAAAGTCTTGAGGTGAACACCCGTTTTTTCTCCCGCTTGCTTAAGGAGCGCGTAATATGTGTGTTCTGAGCCATGTAATGCTTTAATCGTGTGAATTCTATCACTTGCACTAGCCGCTGCTTCCCAGCGTTCTTCTCCAGATGTATCTTTCCATCCATTGTGGAGGATTATTATATCTGCATTACTGTTTGTCGCAGCGCACATAAGGTGATGCGTAGTATTTCCATTCCCAATTGCAATGCATTTATACTTTTTGCTAAGAACATTTAAAAGTTCTGCAGGTTGATAGAAGTCATTCCAATCAACGCCTAACTGCACTGCTTTTGGACTTAAACCGATGTCATTATGAATGGCCATACGTTCTTTTAGTTCATCGGGACTACCATACTGAGCAAAAACTGGGATAAGGAGTTTGTTTTCTTTTTTCAAACTTTCTTGGAGATCTTTGATCTCTTCAATTAAAATCTCTGCAGAGACAGATTTTAAAGCCCCTCCTGCTTGACGGGCATCCATTCCCTCTTCCGTATCGGTTACAGGTTTTCCTCCCCAATAGAATAAAAACACGGGCTCCATATTAGATAGATCACCATGTTTTGGGGCGCTTAAAAGTGCTCTATCAATTGTCTCTTCTATGTCATCTTGATCTGTGTTGTTGAAAGACATCCAGTTATGTGGGGTTTTTGGTAATTTACCTGCTGGAGTATCTATTAAGTCCACCTGCTGCTCTATTAAGTGAGCAACATCTTCGAGGCTAAGTTGGGTAGAGTTTATGGATTCTGCATAGCGTTCTTCCGTTGCAAGACCGTCTATCTGCTCTTCACTTACAACAGACTTTCCTGGGTACTCTGTTCTTTTAAAGGGGTATTTTACACTGATATTCAGATTTTTATCTAAGGCCGATTTTTCAACTAATTCCTTAAACCGTTCATCTGCCATTAGAGTTATTTCTCCATTTGACCAATGCATAGATGTAAATTGGAAGATCATCCCAATAGCATCTATGGCGTAACCCGCTGAGTTAGGAACAATTATTGTTATTTCGTTCTTATTGTTTACCATTAAGTCTACCCCTAATAATATGTAAAAAAAAATAATGTAAGAGATTTAATACGGATATAATAGTAATAAATAATTATATTATTTATTCATTATTGTTATATAGGGTATTTCTATTATTCTGCTGTCAGATTTTAAATACAGTTGTACTGTGTATCTACCCAAACCCATTTTTCAAAATATTGATTTGAGCTACATTCATAATAACCCGATGAATCCCTACTATAACAATAAGATAAACTATTGTTATAACAATTATATTTGCTATACTGAACAATATAAGTACTAATTTTTTCTTCCATCAAATGAGGGTATATAATGTCACACCATCCTGATTTTCAATTCTTACAAGGGGCTGAAAGCTATGCCACTGATCTTTGGCGATCCATTCGTATATGGAGTGAGTTTCGTAAAGGATTTAAGAAACTCAGACATATAGAAAACTGTGTTACTTTTTTTGGCTCAGCGCAGTTTGATCAAGATAACATCTTTTGCGAGATGGCCTACGATACCGCATATAAAATGGGTAAGGCTGGACATTCGATTATGACAGGTGGAGGTCCTGGGATCATGGAAGCCGCCAACAGAGGCGCGCAAGATGCGGGGGCACTCTCCATTGGGTGCAATATTAAGCTTCCCTCGGAACAAGAACCAAATAAGTTTATCGACATAGATGTGACCTTTAATTACTTCTTTATCCGCAAAGTCATGTTGATGAAATACTCCAAAGCCTTTGTCCTTTTCCCTGGGGGATATGGCACGATGGATGAAATTTTTGAAGTTGCCAATCTAATGTATACTGGGAAAGTGTGCGACTTTCCTGTTGTGGTTATGGGATCCGACTATTGGGAAAATTTACGAGAATTTATTGATAATACGATGATTGAATATAAAACAATTCATGAAAAAGATTCTCATTTCGCACATATGACAGATGATCCTCAAGAAGCGTTGAACTTAATCAGAATCCAATGTATTGGAGAGAAAATATATAGAACCCCGTATAGATATTATGATACACTGTTTCAACATTATCCGCTGTCTTCAGAAACATGCTAACAGCCTGTCTTTTCATCCCTTATCAACTATAATAACAGTTATGATTTTATGACCAAAAAAGAAAAAATTTCAGAACAAGCCGAGCTACTTACTCAATATGTAGATTATAACCATACAAGTTATCGTTGGCCCCTCATCATTTTGTTCTGTTTCATCGGTGCAAAAATTTACTTCTATGGAATCCCAACGGGGGTGAATGAGAATATAATTCTTCTCTCGCTATCCTCTGCATCTGTATGGGGCTATTTCCAATTAAACGATGTGTACACAAAATGGAAAAAAGAAAAAAAAGCCAATATCGCACTTATAAAAAAGACTGTTTCTTATATTATATTATACAAAGGTATATTTATTCTTTCTTGGCTAATTTTTATATTCTGGCCATTATCAGCAGCATCTCTTTACGGACATTTCATAGGATATTTATTTGTTTTTTGTGCCATTTCCGTTTACCTGTCCACAAGCTCACCCTATTATTTATTATTCATTATTGACCTTATCATCGCCGTTGGTTTCTCTCTCTTTATAACAATTATAAATTTTGGGCACATAGAAACACTGTATGTTCAAATTCCAATTATTATATTTGCCCTATACAGTTTACCTATATCCACAAGAAACCGTCGCGCAGCAAAAAAATTAATTAGCAACAGTGTTGCCCTAAACAACGCGCTAAAAAAAGCCGAGCACGCACACAAAATTAAATCCGATTTCTTGGCTATAATGTCGCATGAAATACGAACACCAATGGCTGGAATTATAGGAATGATAGATTTTCTCAAAGATGCAAAATTGGAGAAAAAAGAGCAAGAGTGCCTAAACACAATGTCCTCATGCTCTAACACACTACTAAACACCCTTAATGACATTCTTGATATTTCAAAGATGCAAGCTGGGCAACTCTCGATCAATAAATCAAAATGTAATTTTTATGATCTCGTCAAACATGTTGAAAATTCTTTTCTAAAATTAGATACCAAAAATGATATTGATTTTGAAGTACACATTCATGCAAATGTTCCAGAATACATACATGCTGATATGAATAGAGTTCAGCAAGTTCTGTTTAACCTACTCACGAACGCTTTCAAATTTACACATAAGGGGCAGGTTCACGTTGACATCACCTACTACAATAAAAAAATAAGAATTTCAGTTAAGGACAGTGGGATAGGAATCAGCCCCCAAAACCAGCAAAAATTATTTCAAAAATTCAGTCAAGCAGAGGAGTTTATTACACGAGAATACGGAGGAAGCGGACTCGGATTATTCATCGTAAGAAGTCTTGTACAACGTATGGGGGGTGAGTTAGGCGTAACAAGTACAGAAGGCAAAGGAAGCGTGTTCTGGTTTGAAATACCAGCCCTACCACCTAAAGAAGAAACCGCTGTTAATTATCAACCTAAGTCATCAGATGAAAATCATAAAGCTAAGACCTTAAACATACTCCTTGTCGATGACAATAAACTTAATCGCACCATTGCATCACATTACCTAAAAACAAATGGACATCAAGTCACAGAAGCAGACAGCGGTAAAACAGCTATTGAAAAAGTACAACAACACAAATTTAATGTTATTTTGATGGACATGCAGATGCCCTCTATGGACGGCATGGAAGCAACGGAACGGATTATAAAACTTGGGAAAGAATATAAAGACATCCCTATTATTGCCCTTACAGCAAATGTTTTACAAAGCGATATAGATCGTTGCCACGCTTCTGGAATGGTCGATCATATTGCAAAACCAATAGACAAAAAGCTTATGTTTGAAATTATTCAGAAGCATATTTAATTCTGGTTTGGAAAACTTCAAATTTCTATGATGCGTCTGAATCAGACGTACCTGTTTTATATGCCTGACATGTCGAAACACCTGCTATCCGATATAGAGGGCAAAAACTTACCAACGATGTTAATATAAATACGCCCGAAACAATGCCAAAAGAGGCAGCAACGGGGCCTTCTATAACCCCTTTAAAATAAAGAACAGCGACAACAACAGCGACAATAATGCGCGCAACTCTATCCAATGTTCCCACATTTTTTTTCGGTTTACCCATAATATTTCTTCTTTCTCTTCGGATCACTTAAGATAGAGAGACTACACCATAACGAAATGGATAGTTATTAGATTTATCCAATACCCCAGTGAGTTTGATAACACCAAAAATGGCGGCTTTCAACGTCTAGTGGTGGAGTGCGAAACGCTTAATCCAGCGCGCAATGAGTTGTCGATCTAGTGGTTGTGCAAGGGAGTTCAGAGCTTGAGTATATTGCACTTCATCAAAACTTTCCTGTCCTTTCTTTAATAATTTTTTGGAACAGGCCGTAGAGAATTCAGGATGTGCTTGGAATGTTAGAATATGATCACCAATCACACACATTGCAGCGGGGCAAAAATCACTGCTTGCGACGATCTTGGTATTAGGGGCGGGGACAATCACTTGATCTTGATGGTAGGTCATAAGACTGAAGGACTTAACATCTTTAGCATAATACCCTGCTTCTGACGTTAAGGTTACTGTATGGCGTCCTATGCCCCATCCCTTGGGGGACTTTTCCACCTTTCCACCCAAAGCTTGTGCGATAAACTGATGTCCAAAGCATATGCCAATTAAGCTTTTACGGGCATTATGCAATTGTCGAATAAAATGAGTGAGTTTTGGAAACCAATCAAGGTTGTCGTACACGCCTTTTCGGCTTCCTGTCAGCAAGTACGCATCGACCTCATCAATGTCTTTGGGATAATGTCCTTCACGAATTTCATATGTGATAATTTGAAGATCTGGGCATTCTGTTTTTAGCAAAGCCTTAAACATGTCTGGATATTCGCCAAACCCTTCAGCTTTATCCAGTCCTATATCATCTGCTTTTAAAATACCGAGCTTCATACCAACCCTTTTGATGTTCTTATGAACTAAACGATGATACCACCTGCGGCATAAAGAAGGGCTTCATCAAGATTTGTGACATTATTGAGTTGTCCAATGGTTGTAAAGCTTGTGCCACCTGTGAGACCATTCCCATCAACTTGAACAAGAATATCGCTTCCTGAATCTACGAAGTTCACATAGTCTGTGATTGTTCCGCTAAAGCCTGTGAGAAGATCACTGATGTCTAAGGCATCACCCTGTCCATATCGGAAGTCCACAATCTGATCGATATCATTATATGCGCTTGCGGCCTCAAATATGAAGGTATCTGCGCCATCTCCACCATAAAGTGTGTCAAGCCCATCCCCGCCGCTCAGCGAGTCATTTCCATTGTTTCCATCCGCATAGATAAGACCATTGGTTGTTGCATAATACCCAACAACTTCAGTTGTGTGATTTGTCTCCGCATCCCGAGATGTTTCTTCATCAATATTAAAGCTGATACTGCTGGAAGAAATAGTAATACCACGAGATACAGCCGTATCTCCACCATCCTCGGTTTGCATATCTATTAAAACAACAGGAGAGTTAGAGGCAAATGAACTACCAAAGTTTACTGTTGTGGTTGAATGAGTCACACTATTCGATGTCTCGCCTACTAAGAATCCATTCGCAACAGATCCACCATTATCGATGGCAATCCAACCGATTGTTTCTGTTGCATGTCCTGTTCCAAAATTCTCTTGTTCTTCTATCTGAACTCTAAACCCTGTGCTGGTTCTATTTTCATTATGCAAAACAGCCGCAGTTCCTTCATTTACTGTCATGATTTGCGTCATTATAACGGGAGAAGACCCAAATGCGGAGTTAAACGTAATGTTTGTCCAATTATTATTCGTAGCCGTTGTTGTGTTTGCTTGAATGATTGTTCCATCATCTAGCGTATGTGTTCCTTGTGCTACGGCCATCCATGAAACTGTTTCTGACCCATGAACACCATCAAGATATTCGTATTCATCAATTTGCCATTGAAATCCTGTGTCTGTTACATTTCGCACACGTAATGTCATTGGATCTGTATCGTTTGTGGTATTCATCGCCAATTTGATAACAGGATTAAGGATCGTGGCATCAAACGTTATGGTGTGCCATTGCGCACTGCCTGTTTGGTTGGTTGTAACTTGACCTGCTTGACCAATTACTTGCGTAACATCA
>JAESUK010000186.1 GCA_016763095.1 Alphaproteobacteria bacterium | reverse complement strand
CGCATTTGCCCCGGCCAACTGTCGGTGATGCAAAGCGCGCCTTCGGCAACGCCCGTGCGCTCTTCACCTGTTTCTGGGTCAACGATCATTGGTTGTACGCCAAAGAAAGGTTGTGTTGCAGAGCCTGGTTTTAAGTTATGTGCCCCAGGCAAAGGTGTGATCATGTGCCCGCCTGTTTCCGTTTGCCACCATGTATCAACAATTGGACATCGTTCTTCGCCGATTGTTTTGTAATACCATTCCCATGCCTCGTGGTTAATGGGTTCGCCCACAGTTCCCAGAATACGCAAACTAGAGCGGTCTGTGTTTTTCACGTACGCGTCGCCTTCTTTTAATAAAGCGCGAATGGCGGTTGGCGCGGTATAGAAAATATTGACTTTATGTTGTTCCACGACTTGCCAGAAACGTGAGAAATCTGGGTAGTTCGGGACGCTTTCAAAAATTACCTGTGTTGCGCAGTTCGCCATCGGTCCATACACGATATATGAGTGTCCTGTGATCCACCCTACATCAGCGGTACACCAGTACACATCGTCTTTTTTATAATCGAAGGTTATTTCATGGGTGATGGCGGCATAAACCATGTACCCGCCTGTTGTGTGGAGTACGCCTTTTGGTTTTCCTGTCGATCCAGAGGTATAGAGAATAAAGAGTGGGTCTTCGGCGTTCATAATCTCGCATGGACAATCAATCGTTTGTGTACTTACGGCATCATGCCACCATACGTCACGATCTTCATTCCAGCTGACCTCATCAGCGGTGCGCTGGAAGACGATGGTTGTGTGAACGTCTGGGCAACTTTCAAGCGCTTTGTCTGTGTTTGCTTTGAGGGGAATTGTTTTCCCGCCACGAAGCCCAACGTTTGCTGTGATCACAAGTTTAGAATTACAGTCAATGATGCGGTTACTCAAAGAGTCAGGAGAAAATCCGCCGAAGACAACAGAGTGAATTGCTCCAATCCGTGCGCAAGCAAGCATGGCATAGGTGGCTTCTGGGATCATTGGCATATAGATTGTCACGCAATCCCCTTTTTTAACGCCACGTTCTTTCAAGGCATTGGCAAGCTTGCAGACTTTTTCATGTACTTGCGCGTAGGTGATGTGTTGTGCTTGGTTTGGTTCATCCGCTTCATAGATAAAAGCGACTTTATTACCATCATTTTCAAGGTGACGATCGACACAATTATAGCAGGCGTTCAGCGTCCCATCTTCATACCATTTGATGGGAATATCACCTTCAAAGGAGGTGTTTTTTATGATGGTTGGTTGTTTGAACCAATCAATACGTTTGGATTGTACCGCCCAGAACATTTCAGGCTGAGCAATAGAGCCATTATACATGGCTTCGTATTTTCCGGCTGTGACGTGGGTGTTTTCAATGATATCCTTTGACGGTGAAAAACTTTGATTTAAGTTTTGGTCCGTATTTTGATCTTGTGACATAGCTCAATCCTTTGTTCTTGAATCATATTGAATGAAGTAAACATAAATGTTTCTATTGATTTATCAATGGGAAAACTGTAGACAAATAGCACTTTTGAGAAGGAAATTTAGATGGATATTGCTGTTATTACGGATATTGTCGTTGTCGCGATTCTCCTCATTTCTGCGGGGGTTGCACTTTTTCGTGGTTTGATCAAAGAACCCCTCACCGTTCTGGGCATTTTTGGTGGCTTGGCTATGGGGTTTTTCTTTGGAGATGATTTTGTGCCTATGGCCGAAAGTCTTCTTGGTGTTGTTCCCGGTGCGGAACCTAAAAAATTATTTGATATAGTCCCTTATGACCTGATTGCACAAGTGATTGCATATGCTGGGGTTGTCCTCGCGTTTGTTATTATTCTCAATATTATAAGTCATTTTTTGAGCAAGGCAGTGTCATCCGCAGGACTTGGTCCCGTTGATCGTACTCTTGGTTTGATCTTTGGTATTTTGCGCGGGGTTTTGTTGCTTGGCGTTTTGTATTTGCCTGTGCATCTTATGGCACCAGAAGAGACAAAAACTGAGTGGTTTAAAGATTCTAATATGATCTTTTACTTAGAGGGTACATCAGGTTGGTTGGCAACATTCTTGCCTCAAGGGACAACCAAGGACGTTGAAACAACACGCGAGCTTCTTGAGAATATGGATGTTTTGAAATCTAAAGATGAAGAACCATCAAAAGATGAAATCAAAAATCAGTATGACATTGATGACGGTTACGATAAAGATGAGCGCAATGGGCTAGATCAGCTTATTGGCAAAGAAATTGACGATAAAATAGGAAAATATAACCAATGAGCACTCCTTTTAGTACAGACGGGTTAGATTCTGATAAATTTCATGATGAATGCGGTGTCTTTGCCGTTTTTAACCACGAAGATGCAGCGGCACTTTCGGCTTTAGGACTTCATGCGCTTCAACATCGTGGACAAGAAGCCGCAGGGATTGTATCGCAATGTGATGATATATTTTATGCGAAACGTGCATTGGGCTTGGTCGGTGCTACCTTTGGGGAGCAGGATATTATTGAATATCTTAAGGGAAATATGGCGATTGCGCATAATCGCTATGCGACAAGCGGGGATACGCTTCTTAAAAATGTTCAGCCGTTATATGGTGATTTATCATTCGGAGGCATGTCGATTGCGCATAATGGGAATTTGACCAACGCACATGAGATTAGAAATGAGCTTGTTCAAAATGGCTCTATTTTTCAATCAACGACAGATTCAGAGGTGATTATTCACCTTATTGCACGTTCAAAGCGCAAAACAATTGAAGAAAAAGTGATTGATGCCTTGGATCAAATTAAAGGCGCGTATTCTTTAGTGGCGATGACGAAAGAGTGCATTATGGGTGTACGTGATCCATTGGGTATTCGTCCGCTTGTTCTTGGTCGCCTTGGTGATGCGTATATCTTGGCATCCGAGTCATGTGCGCTGGACATCATAAATGCAGAATATGTACGTGATATTGAACCCGGTGAAATGGTGATGATTACGGATAAAGGGATGACGAGCCGTAAACCATTTGAGAACACAGGTTCACGGTTTTGTATTTTTGAGTACGTCTATTTTGCGCGACCGGATAGCTATATGGGGGCGCAAAATGTTTATGAAGCGCGTAAAGCGATTGGAATTGAGCTTGCAAAAGAAGCCAATGTTGAGGGTGCAGATATCATCGTTCCAATTCCTGATAGTGGCGTTCCAGCTGCGATTGGTTTTGCGCAAGAAAGTGGTATTCCATTTGATTTAGGGATTATCAGAAACCATTATGTCGGGCGTACCTTTATTGAGCCGACAGACCAAATCCGAAATTTGGGTGTACGATTAAAGCATAATACGAATGCACCGTTCATTAAGGGTAAGAAGGTTGTTCTTGTGGACGATTCCATTGTACGTGGAACAACGTCTCGTAAAATTGTTGAAATGGTACGTGCGGCAGGTGCAAAAGAAGTGCATATGCGTATTGCGTCCCCACCAACAAAGTATAGTTGTTTTTACGGGGTTGATACGCCCTCTAACGATAAATTGATGGCGCATAATTCTACGGTTGAAGAGATTGCAAAACATATTGGCGCAGATTCTTTGGCGTATGTTTCAACGGACGGTCTTTACCGTGCTGTTGGTGAGAGTAAAAGAGATAATGACATACCACAATATTGTGATGCGTGCTTTACAGGTGATTATGCTGTTGAGCTTACTGATCATGATAATAAAACGACAGGGACGAATGTCACGAAACTTCGTGAACGTTACAGTAAGTAATCCTTATGACAGAGCTTCTTAAAGATAAAATTGCATTGGTTACAGGTGCGTCCCGTGGCATCGGTGCTTCGGTCGCAAAAGCGTATGCCCGTGAAGGTGCACATGTGATTTTGTTGGGGCGTACAATTGGTGCTTTGGAAGAAGTTGATGATCATATTCGTGGTGCAGGTGGGCAGAGCACGATTATGCCCGTCGACCTTATGGATATTGATGCGTTGTCTACGATGGGTCCAACAATCTTTGAAAAATTTGGTGGTCTTGATATCTGGGTTGCGAATGCAGGCGTTTTGGGAACGCTTCGTCCATTGGCGCAAACTCCACCGAAAGAGTGGCATGAAGTTATGACCGTTAATTTGATGGCGAACTTTCATATGTTACGCTCGCTTGACCCGTTGCTACGTGCTTCTAAGGCAGGGCGGGCACTATTTCTGGCATCAGGCGTTGTACCGCGCCCACGGGCATACTGGGGCGCGTATACAGCAAGTAAAGCGGCTTTAGAGTCGATTGCGACAACATATGCATTTGAAACAGAGAAAACAAATCTTCGGGTGAATATTGTTGACCCTGGTCGTGTGCGTACAACAATGCGTGCGCAAGCATACCCAGGAGAAAATCCTGATGAATGTCCGCATCCTGATGAGATTGTTCGTATTTTCTTGGAGCTTGCTTCACCATCTTGTTCAAAACATGGTGAACGCGTAAGCGTTTAGTCCGCGTACGGGTTCACAGAGGTTCTTACCATCAATCTGATTGGCACACCGTCAATACCATATGTTTCCCGAATAGAATTCACGATATAGCGTTTATAGCTGTCTGGTATATCATGTGGTTTTGAAACCCAGATCACGAATGTTGGTGGACGTGTTTTGATCTGTGTAATAAAGCGCAATCTGTTTGGACGACCTACTGATAATGGCGCAGGGTGATGTGATTCTAGACCACGTAACCATCTGTTCATACGCCCTGTTGAAATACGAGTGTTCCAAACATCATAACAGCTGAATATCTTATAAAAGAGCTTATCAAAGTTTGTTTGGTTGAGTGCGGATAATGTCACGATTGGAAGGTTTGGCTCTTGAGACAGTGTATGTCCTAGTCTGTATTTAATCTCTTCCAAAAGTTCTTTTTTATCTTTGGCGAGATCCCATTTATTGACGACAAGAACAAGGGCGCGTCCTTCACGTTCAACATGTTGTGCGATGGTTAAATCTTGTTTTTCAAGAGGCTTCGTTGCATCGATCACAAGAATGACAAGT
>JAESUK010000025.1 GCA_016763095.1 Alphaproteobacteria bacterium | reverse complement strand
TTGCAGCAGATAAGGGGACGGCGACATTTTCTGATATTGCCAATGGAATTTCGCAGGCTAATAACTCTTGGTTGGATGATGCGTTTGCCTCGGGTGGATCAGCAGGATACGACCATAAGGTTATGGGAATCACCGCGCGTGGTGCTTGGGAATCTGTGAAACGCCATTTCAATGAACTTGGTCATGATACGCAAACACAAGATTTTGATGTGATGGGTGTTGGTGACATGGGTGGAGATGTGTTCGGAAACGGGATGTTGTTGTCCAAGCATATTCGTCTTGTCGGGGCATTTAACCATCTTCATATTTTCTGTGACCCTGAGCCAGATTCAGCCAAATCATGGAAAGAACGCAAACGCTTGTTTGGTAATGTTCAAGGGTGGGATCATTACAATACTGAATTGCTTTCAAAAGGTGGGCGTATCTATAGTCGTGATGATAAGAAGCTTAAGCTTACATCTCAGATCAAGGCACGTTTCGGTATTGAAGAGAGCGAGGTTTCTCCGCGTGAATTGATGCATGCAATGCTGAAAATGAAAATAGACTTGATGTGGTTTGGTGGTATTGGAACTTACGTTAAGGCAAAATCAGAAAGCCATGCTGATGCGAGTGATAAAGCCAATGATGCCATTCGCATTAACGCGCGAGACCTTCAAGCGCGGGTGATTGGTGAAGGCGCAAACCTTGGTGTAACACAAGAAGCGCGTATTGAGTTTTCTGCGCTTGATGGAAAAGTGAATGCTGACTTTATTGACAATGCTGGGGGTGTGGATTCCTCTGACCATGAGGTTAACATTAAGATTTTGCTTAATAAAATGGTGCTTGGTCAAAAGCCAACATTGACGTTGGTGGCGCGTAATATTTTGCTTGAAAGCATGACGAAGGATGTTGAAGACCTTGTGTTGAACCATAATTACCAGCAATCACAGGCAATTAGTTTGATGAATTATAGTGCGTCTAGCACGCTTCTTAATCACGCTGATTATATTCGTGATTTGGAATCTCGTAATTTGTTGGATCGTACTTTGGAGTTTCTTCCAAGTGATGAAGAAATTGATGACCGCTTGAAAGAAGGGCGGGGCTTGCTTCCTCCAGAGATTTCTGTTCTTCAATGCTATGCAAAAAATGTTTTGACCAAGGAGATTTTGGAAACCAATATTCCTGATCATCCGTTGACGGAAGAAATTCTATTTAACTACTTCCCGAAGATTTTGGTGAAGAAGTATAAGAAGGATATCTTGAATCACCAATTGCGTAGAGAGATCATTACAACACAATTGGCCAATGTTATCGTGAACCGTTTCGGCCCCACATTTATTAATAGCGTTAAAAACAATACTGGCGCACCGTTAGAAGAAATTTTGAATGCATATCTGATTATTTATAAGGCGTTTAATTTACAAGCTATGTGGCAGAAAATTGAAGCGTTGGACGGTGTTGTGAGTGCACGCATACAAACAAAAGCATTCCATGACATTGGTAAAGTAATTGAGCGACAAGTGATTTGGTTGACCAAACGTGCGGGGCTTAAAGCTGATCCTGTGAAACAAGTGGTGTTGTTTGAAAAAGCTGTTTTGAGCTTACGTAAGGATATGGTTGATATTCTTCCAGAGGGGCGTCTGGCTCGTTTGGAGGAAGATGTTTCAGAATACATTACAGAAGGTTTCCCTGAGGATATTTCAAGAGATCTTGCGTATATGTCGCCGATGAGTGCGGTTGGTAATATCATTATTATTGCGCATGAACGTAAAATTCCAATTAAAGATATGGCGCATGTTTATTATGTGATTGGGGAGTATTTCAATATTTATTGGTTGCGTCTTCAAAGCCGTCATTTATTTTCATCGGGACTCTGGTCGGGTCAAGCATTGCGAGAGATACGTAATAAGCTTTATGTTGCGCAGGCGAAAATCGCAGAGAAATATATCACCGACTTTTCTGGAAAGAAGGTTTCTATCTCAACGGAATCGATTGAGAAATGGTGTGAAGATGAATCTTTACGGTCTTCGCAATTGAAGAAGACGGTGAAGGCAATGAGAGATGCACAACAAATTGATCTGTCGATGTTGATCGTTGCGGAACAGATGTTGATTTCACTCTATGATGGCTAATTTGAGGTTTTAGCGGGGGCTTGTTAAGCGGCAAGGTCGGAGTGCTTGGTGATTGGACCTTCGGCACGCCCATGGATGAACTGATCAACATATGGGTTGTCTGTGTTATCCATTTCCTTAACTGTGCCTGTCCAGATGATTTTACCATCATGGATCATCGCTACTTTATCAGCAATTTTACGTACTGATGCCATGTCGTGTGTAATGGTCAATGCCGTTGCGCCCAAATCTTTCACGCATTTAACAATGAGATCGTTGATGACATCTGCCATAATTGGATCAAGTCCTGTGGTTGGTTCATCAAAGAAAATGATGTCTGGGCTTGTGGCAATTGCGCGTGCGAGGCTGATACGTTTTTGCATTCCACCTGATAATTCTGCGGGGTATAGATCGGCGACACGTTCACCCATTCCAACGGCTCTGATTTTTTCAATGGCGACTGCGCGGGCTTCGTCTTTCGACATTTTTTGTCCGTGAATTAGACCAAAGGCAACGTTTTCCCAAACAGGAAGTGAGTCAAATAAAGCTCCGCCTTGGAAGAGCATGCCAAAGGTGCTCATGAGCTTGTCGTGGTCAGAGGGCTCCATTGTTGTCACCTCTACGCCATCTACTTTGATAGAGCCAGTGTCGGGTTTAATGATTCCTAAAACACATTTCAATGTTACGGATTTCCCCGTTCCTGAACCGCCAATAATAACCATGGATTCTTGAGGGTTAACGGTAAGGTCAACGCCTGTTAAGACATGTTTGTCTCCGAACGATTTAACGACATTCTTCATTTCTATTTTTGGTATTTTAGGCGTGTTTTTGGTCATGAGAAAAATACCTGTGTTAGAACAAAGTTAGAGATAAGAATGAGAATAGATGCGGAGACCACTGCATTTGTTGTTGCTGCCCCCACGCCTTGTGCGCCACGCCCTGAATTGAAACCATGGTAACAGCCCATAAGGGTGATGAGGAAACCAAAGACGGCAGCCTTCACCAAGCCAGAGACAACATCAATTGTTTGGAGGGTGTCCCAACTTTGTGAGATATAACTGCCCGATCCAAAGCCGAGGCTATGGACGCTGACGATGTAACCACCATAAACGCCGATTAAATCTCCAATGAAGACTAAAATTGGAAGTGTGATTGTTCCTGCCAATATGCGCGGGACAATAAGATATTTATATGGGTTTACAGAGAGTGTTGAGAGTGCATCAATTTGTTCTGTTACACGCATTGTTCCGATCTCGGCGGCAATAGATGCGCCGACCCGACCTGCAACCATTAGACCCGCAAGCACAGGGGCAAGTTCACGTGTAATAGAGAGGATAACCACGGCGGCAACTGCGCCTTCCGCGTTAAATCGTGTGAAACCAGTATAACTTTGAAGTGCCAACACCATTCCAGTGAATAATGCGGTTAACCCAACAACAGGAAGGGAGTAATATCCGATGTCCATGAATTGGCGCATAAGATTTCGTCCGAAAAAAGGACCTTTAAAAATGTGACCTATGGATTTTCCTGCAAAGGCCACAATGGTGCCGATGTTTGCGAGAAAATTGAGAATGGAAGCACCAATGGTGTGGCATAAATTAAGTACAATTGTCATGATTCAATCAATAGCATGACTTTTCCTGATACAAAAGCCTTAACTAGTGGACAGTCACAGACTTAAGTTCATGATCTTGTGACGCATCTTGCGCATGGGCAAGGGTTGAAAAAATGGCCATTATTTTTCCATCTGCCGCATGAAGTTCGAAACGGTTATCGTTTCCATTTTTTATATAGGCAAGCTGGTTAAGACCGAGTGCTCTAAATGCTGAGGGAGTCATCCCCCTCAGAAAGTCTTTAAAAGACATCTCTTGGGTTATTTCAGTCTTCATAAAGTTAATCTTCTTTTGGCTGTTCTCGTGTTGATTTTAAATCAATCGCTTCGAGTTTTTTGATAGATCCAGAGTCAGGTTTTTTGCCCTTAATTTTAATTTGTCGGGCTGTGGACTCAGGGATTATACGTTGCATATCAATATGAAGCAATCCATTATCTAAAGATGCATCCACGACTTCAATACCGTCTGCGAGAACAAAGCTGCGTTGGAACTGACGTCCCGCAATTCCGCGGTGAAGATAAACACGTCCTTCTTCATCTGCTTCTTCTGGTTGACGCCCTCGGATGGTGAGTTGGTTTTGATCAATCTCAACCTCAAGATTGTCCATAGAAAAGCCAGCGACCGCAAGCGTTATGCGCAGTCCGCTTTCACCAATTTGTTCGATGTTATATGGGGGGTAACCTTCTGAAGCATGTTTTTTCAGTCTATCGAAGGTTTGTTCGAAATGGTCAAATCCTAAGAATAAAGGGCTATCAAATAAAGATAAACGTGTTGTCATCTTAAACTCCTCTCTTGAGCAAGCTAGTACTTAATATGTTTGTGACCCTACCTTAGGCATCACAGTAGTTATTATATGTCCTTTTTTATCCAGAAATCAAATTTATACTGGTTCGGGTTTATTCAAAGATCATTGAGAAGAGGGTAATTAGTTTAGTATCTTAAAGAAATTCAACGCTTCTATAGGTAAGCGAAAGGCGGTTGCCTTTTCCACCCTTTACGCCGTGAAACCATTTGTTTCGAGCATCTCCCTTAAGTAAAAAGACGGTTCCATCTTCTTCGGGAATTTGAATTGCTGCTCTGTAGTTAAAGGCAGGAGACCGACCATTTTCAGGAGGTTGTAAGCATAATCTGGCACCCTTTTTCCCAAGATCCGCATGTAATACAACGCCGATTATATGCTCTCCCCAGTGGAAATCTCGTAATTCACCTCGTGCATAAGGGTGATCTTTATTCATGTCTATGTGATATTTTAAAATGCCGTTTGAACCTTTATTATATTGAGAAATAATACAATTCGTAAAATTGTCGACTGACGGGATATTTTCTCCAGATTGGCTTGTAAGGGCAGATATAGCTTTTTGGCAAATGTCAGTTATAATTTTAGGAAAGGAAATAAAATTACGTTCACCTTTAAGCATGTCTTCAAACCTATAACCAGATTCCCATACTTTTCTTGCCTTTGTTCCTACAGGCGTAATAGGTGATCCATCAGAATTGATGATTTGATCACTTAGGGCTATCAAAGACTGCGCATTGAATATCTTATCGAGCTTTGCTGTTGGAATATGGAGTGTATTTTTAGACATAACCCTTGGTAGTGGAGTTGCTTTGATAGGTCAATAAAAACGGTTGTGTTATCTAAGCCGATTATATTCTTACACGCTGTTGGAAAATGAATTGGCGTGACTAAGGCGATAAATCATCATAGTCTGGCGCGATGTATAGAATTCTTATCTTTATGGCTGTTTTGTTTCTTCCTGTGTCTGTAAATGCGACATGTCCAGTGATTAGCCCGACACTTAATTTTAAGCTTAATATGATCCCAGTGAAGTATGATCACAGTTTGGACAAGGCAGAAATTCGTGTAAAATCAAATGCCTCTGGATTGGTGAGTGGGCATTTGCAAGGTCAGGTGAATGTTCGTTTTGTGCCAAAAACGCGTAAAAGTGCGGATGAAAAATGTATTTTATTTAGCACGTCAGATGTTGTGATTAGCAATACACCAGTTCTTAGAATTGCGGCAAATTACCCGAAAGGGAGTTGCGAATACAATGTTGTCAAAGCCCATGAAGAAAAACATCTTAGATTAATGAATCTTTTTTTTGAGAATCTTGAGCAAGATTATAAGGCATACCTACAAAAAGAATTTGTAGGGAAGGGCGCGGTTTCTATCGGTAAGAAGGACCAGCTTCGCGCGGAATTACTGCACATTGCCAAGAATTTTATTCATGTGATTAATCGCGACCAGAAAAGATTACATGATCGCGATATTGATCATCCTGATAAAACGGCGATTGAACGTGCACAATGTTCAAATTGGTAGCGGTTTTGTTCTGACAGGCGAGATATGGTGAGATGTCTCGTTCATACTCGGTTTTTATTGTTCGGTTGGTTTATTAAATTTACCGAGATTGCCGAGAAGCTGTTG
>JAESUK010000185.1 GCA_016763095.1 Alphaproteobacteria bacterium | reverse complement strand
TTGGTTTGAAGAAATGGATAAAATTGGTATCCGTACGCATCATATTTCCTCACTGCATCCAAATGTGTCGGTAAACAAAGAAGCTGAAGTTCTGCCGATTGAATTCGTTGTCCGTAGCTACTTAACTGGGTCAACCATCACATCCTCATGGTATGCATATCAAAATAATGATCAAACAATTTGTGGAATACGTATGCCCGATGGCATGACAAAAAACCAGAAATTCCCTGAAAATATCCTCACTCCCACGACGAAAGCTGACAAAGGAGGTCGCGACGAAAATGTTTCAAGAGAAGATATTCTTGCACGCAATACAGTTCCTAAAGATATCTATGAAGAAGCCGAATCCATGGCAATGAAGATGTTTGCCCATGGTCAAAAAATCGCAGATGAAAAAGGCTTAATCCTCGTTGATACAAAATACGAAATGGGTTTGGACAATGATGGAAATGTCATGGTGGTTGATGAAGTGCATACACCCGATTCTTCGCGCTACTGGATCAAGGATACGTACGAACAGTGTATGTCCGACGGCAAAGAACCTGATAGCCTCGATAAGGAGTTTGTCCGTAACATGATTGTTGATGCTGGATACGATGTCGATTCAAATGCCAATCCAGCACAATTTATGACCGATGAAATCCGTCTTAATGCTGCGAAAAAGTATCTCGCTTTGCGTGATATATTTCTTGATGGTGATATTGAACTTCAAGAAAAATCTTCGATTGAAGATGTTCTAAAGAAAATAAATTCATAGCTATATATTTTGCTCGAACACCGTTTCGCGTGTGACTTGTTTCCACCATACAAAACCAATTCCTCTTATATTCTAGAGAGATTATGAAGAAAACAGGTTAATATAAGGCTAATTTCACTTCTTTTTACGTGTGGCCCAGCCATCTTTGATGATCGCGCGTGAACGTGCCACTGCAAGGGCACCAGAAGCTACATTTTTGCTAAGCGTACTTCCTGCACCAATATATGCGCCGTCTTCCAGTGTGATTGGTGCAATTAATGTGCTGTTTGAGCCAACAAACACACCTTCACCAATCGTAGTTTTATGCTTATTTTTACCATCATAGTTACATGTAATTGTTCCTGCGCCGATATTACTCTCTGCACCAACATCTGCATCCCCAACATAAGTAAGGTGGTTGGCTTTTGCGCCCTTACCAAATGTCGTATTTTTCACTTCGACGAAGTTGCCAATTTTAACATTGTCTTTCAGAACGGTGCCAGGACGAAGCCGTGCAAAAGGTCCAACCACAACGCCAGTTTCAAGCGTTGCGCCTTCAATGTGTGAGAATGCTTTAATGTGGCAATTGTCGCCAATTTTAACGCCTGTGCCAAAAAATACATTAGGCTCGATGATCACGTCTTTGCCAATTTCCGTGTCTTCACATAGATAAACAGTGTTGGGGTCAATAAGTGTCGCCCCATTTTTCATTGCTTTTGCGCGTAATTTATCTTGCATCTTAGCCTCCAGCTCTGCGAGTTCTGCACGTGTGTTTGCACCCAAAGTTTCATCCATAGGACACAAAGATGTCATGGTTGAGAAATGATCGTTCAAGGCGATTTCAGGTAAATCAGTGAGGTAGTACTCACCCTTGTTATTGTCGTTGTTAATATTTGCTAGCCATTCGACCAAAGGAGGAGCATAGGCGCACATAACGCCCGTCCAACATAAATCAATTTTCTTCTCACCGTCTGAGGCTTCCTTTTCCTCAATAATACGAGTGACATAACCCTCTTTATCGGTCTGCATACGCCCATAACCTGTCGGATCATCAGGATTCATGCCTAAGAAACCAAGCCCTGCATCTGTATTTTCTTCAAAAGCGGTAATAAAATCCTGCAATGTTTCAGATGTATATAAAGGACCGTCACCATAGAGAACAAGCACCGTTCCCGTTGCTTTGCTAATCACAACACTTGCTATTTTCACCGCGTGCCCCGTACCGAGCGCTTCTTCTTGGATCAATGTTGTATAAGGTGCTGTGTGCTTTTCGATCATTGCAGCGTTCGTCGGACTTGCAACAATGTATATGTCTTTCGTGCCTAAGGACTCGGCCGTTCTTAGAACGTGCGTGATCATCGGTTCTCCTGCAATATGATGCAGAACTTTGGGAAGGGCAGAGCGCATACGCGTACCTTGACCTGCTGCGAGAATAATTACTGTGAGAGAGTTTTGTGCTGTCATGATTATAGTTTTACACTGTAACTTTATTTTGTTCCATGAGAAGTTTTATCTGAAGTCGTGAAGGACTTCAAATGCATGAACAAAACACCATAGTTAGTTTTGACACGGACTTTAACAGGTACATAAATCCCGCCTTCTTCGACCTGCCCAAACCAAATTGTTGGAAGTGTACCAAGCTCGCGTCCTTGTTCTTGAATGGACATCCATCCGCGTGGTTTTTCATGCCAGCGTCCAGAGATAGGCTTAACTTCAACCACACATTTGATCGTGACGCCTTCAAAAATATTATACCTGCTAGCTTTTAGGGGCTCGCCTTCCTCAGAGTTAAAAGCCAAATCAAAGCGTCGCTTGCCATCAAAAACCACAGACGTACCTTCGCATTTTCCAGATTGCATGGCGTTGCTCATAATATTCATGGTCGCGGTAAGAAGATCGGTCGTGTTGTTTGTAATCTTAGGGTCGAGTGTGTCAGAGGGTTTAACCTTGCCATCTTCTGTAATGGTAAGTTTATCAAACGTCCCGTCTTTTTTATAAAAATACTCTTTGGTTTCTTTTTCTTTTCTCCATGTTGAGATTGCCGTGTGTTTCTCTGGCACATGGTTTAACCCATTTTCAGACCAGCCATAACTTTCAAACGAGCCAGACCATGGCGCAAGCTTCCCAAGAAAGCCCCGTGTCTTTGCGACAAAAGATAGCTTATAATGATCCTGTGCGCTCTCAACTGACATCTTGGCTTCAACCGCATTGATACCGCCAGCAAAAACTTTATAGGTTAAATCTGTGCGTGGAGATGCCGCCAACACGCTATGCGACATGATGGTGGTCATGACCAAAGTGAAAACTGATAAGAGTATTGCAAGTGTATAATGTCTCATAAAATGATCCTAATCTTTATAATCGATATAAATCAACGTTAATCCTTCTGGAGGTGCAGTCGGACCGCTTAATGTTCTATCTTTTTTATCCAATATCTCTTTTAACGTATGAGGGGCCCATTTTCCTTCGCCAACCATTGCAAGTGATCCTGCCAAGTTCCGAACTTGGTTATAAAGGAAGGCTCGTCCGCCCGCATGAATAAGAACTTCCATACCGCCAA
>JAESUK010000184.1 GCA_016763095.1 Alphaproteobacteria bacterium | reverse complement strand
TATAAAGTTCATCAACTTGTACCATGCGCATATATTTCAATGCGATAAGGTCAAGCGCAAGAGTTTCTGTGAGGACGCGTTCTGAATCTGGACCTTGGAGCGCGATTAATGCGCGGTCTTCAAGCTGCGTAAGCTCAACGCCATCGGGAAGGTGGGATGTGATCCATTTAATGTCTTTGTCTTTGCACCCTGCGTTGATCACGGTAAAGAATTTGGTTTCAGAAAATTTGGTGATAATCAGGTCATCAACAAATCCGCCATCTTCGTTCGTAAGGACGGTGTACTTGGCCATGTTCACAGGTGTTTTTCCAAATGATGATGGCGTGATACGTTCTATGAAATCGCGGGCATGTTCCCCTTCTATAAGGACTTGTCCCATATGAGATACATCAAAGATACCCGCTTTGTCTCGTGTCCATAGATGTTCGGATCTGACACCCAGCTCATAGTAGAGAGGCATGTCATATCCTGCAAATTCACCCATTTTTGCATTAAGGGAAAGATGAGAATCTGTTAACGGCGTTTTCTTCATGCGCGTATATAACCACAAACCTGTAGTTTATCCCACAATGAAATGAGAGTTATCAGGAAGATTTTGTCCGCAGGAGGTTCTTTTTTTTACTTAGTAGTTGAATCCGCGCGCTTGTATATGTTATATGATTCAGTCATGGAATAGCCGTAGTGTTTGAGGGTTCATATAGGCAAAAAATACAAAAACTCTCATCATTGGCTTAATGTATGGAAACGGCTACAAGAAGAGTCTCCATGCATGGAAAGAGGAGAAGAATATGAGCTTTTCTTTAAGTCTCGAAGCCAGCTGGTCTGAGGATAAGATATTTAGACTAAATTTAGGATGTAATTTTCTTAAAGGCTTTATGAAATGTCTAGACTAGATCAATTAAAGGGATGTCTTTACGGCATCCCTTTTTTGTAATGTTATGGGCAACAGCAGTTATTCTAAAATTTTGTCCGCATTGTTACAAATTCTTCTGCCGCTGTTGGGTGGATTCCAATTGTTTTATCAAAGTCTGCCTTTGTCGCTCCTGCAACGAGCGCAACCGCAAAGCCTTGCGTAATCTCTGGCGCGTCTTGTCCAACCATGTGAAGCCCGAGAATTTTGTCTGTACTCCGTTGAACAATCAACTTCATCAATGTTTTTTCATTGCGCTCGGCAAGTGAAAAACGCATCGAACCAAATTGAGATTTGTAAATATCAATATCATTGGGAAATTGCTGTTCTGCTTGCGTATGTGTAAGTCCAACAGTGCCAATTGGTGGGTTCGAGAATACTGCTGTTGCGATATTGTCGTATGAAATATAACGATTAGGCATTCCACCGTATAAACGATCAACAAGGGCATGCCCTTCACCAATCGCCACGGGCGTTAACGCCATGCGGTCTGTGATGTCCCCAACGGCATAGATTGACGGAATGTTTGTTTGATCATCTTTGTTGACGACAACCATGTCACGCGCAGTCATTTCTACACCAACCGCTTCAAGTCCAAGCTCGCGCGTAATCGGTGAGCGCCCCGTGGCAAACAAAACTTGATCACCAACAATAACCTCACCAGAGGACAACGTGACGTGATATTCCTCGCCGTGCTTCTCAACCTTTGTTACTTGTGTGGAGAGCTTAAGGTCTATGCCTTGTTTACCCATCTCCTCCGCCAAAAACTCAATAACGTCAGAATCAAACCCGGTGTTCAAAATTTCGTCACGGCGATGGATAAGGGTAACGTCAGCACCAAGGCGGTCAAAGATGCCTGCAAATTCTACCGCAATATAGCCCGCACCAACGACAATGGCGCGCTTAGGAAGTTCTTCTAAGAAAAACACATCGTCGGATGTGATTGCGTGTTCGCGTGCACCTTCTATATCAGGAATACTTGGTCGACCACCTGTCGCGAGAAGAATACGCTCTGCTGTATAGGTTTGACCCGCAACGGAAACCGTATGCGCATCAACAAGCTTGGCTTCACCCCAAATAAGATCAACCCCAGCATTTGTGAGCATTTTCTTGTAAATTGCGTTTAAGCGCTCTATTTCGCTGTTCTTTGCAGAAATCATTGCGCCCCAATCGTGCGTGCTTGCACTAACATCCCAACCAAAACCTTTGGCATCCTCAAAGTGATGTGCGTAAGAAGCCGCAAATGTCATAAGTTTTTTTGGAACGCAACCAACATTTACGCATGTTCCGCCCAAATATTGTTTTTCGGCCAACCCGACTTTAACGCCGTGTCCTGCCGCGATGCGTGAAGCTCGCACTCCGCCTGATCCTGCGCCAATTACAAATAAATCGAAATCATATGACATTTAAAAACTCTCTTTCCATTAACTGAGCAGCTTATATATATCGGATTATTTATGAGTCAACCAGAGCGCGTATAGATTTAATAACGCGTTTACGACTAATGTGTTCTGGAAGGGATGTTATTTTTTGAGAGAGCTGGTTTTCCCAGTTCTCATGCTCTGAGGCTTCAAAAAAAATATCATAGTCCAGATCAAATTTTTGAGAAATACTGTGGATGTGGTTAAGCGGTATGTGTGAAATACCTGACTCATATTTATGTATCTGTTGGTATGATACACCCAGAAAACTTGCCATTTCTGCGCGACTCATCAAAAGGCTGGTTCTTACGCTTTTTAAATTATGCGCAAAATTCTTGCTGGGGCGTTTTCTTATTTTATATTTCCTTTATAGAAAGTTAAAGTAATTAATTTCTATATTAGAAATATTATTTCTATTTTCAACATTTATAATACAAAAATGGATAAAAAATGGCTTGAAGCTCAGTTCGCACTACACCCAGAAAAGAAAAAGGCTGATTTAGCGCGGGCGCTAAATCTTGAAGCACCTGCGATCAGTAAAGTGCTTGCTGGAGGGCGGGAAATAAAGGCAAAAGAGTATGTTCTAATGCGTAAGTTTTTCGGTATGCCCTCTGATGGAAAGAGTGCGCTGGGTGTTTCTGGCGGTGCTTATATAATCAAACCCTTAGGCACAAAAATTACAGACGATGGTATGCATGATAGTGGATTTTCTTCACAAAATGATTGGGTTATTCCTGCAAACTTGATGCGTGAAAAAACCTCTGCCAAGGCAAAGCAAATCCGTACGTTTAAAATTGAAGAGGATGCCATGAGTCCTGATTTTAAAACGGGGGAGTATGTTCTGGTCGATGTCTCATCAATTAAACCCTCTCCTCCAGGCGTCTTTTTGATTTCTGATGGAATGGGAGAAATTATTCGGCAATGTGAGTATATTCCACAAAGTAATCCCCCATCAATTAAATTGACGGCTAAGAAAAAGGGATATGACCCTGTGGTTCTTGAGTTAAAAGACAATACGGTGATAGGGCGCATCATTGCAAAGATAGAGTGGGTTTGATTGTGTAATCAAGGGGTCTCTTTCCCTTTTGGGGTGTTTCTGGTACAAAGTTCCAGTAACGATCACCAGTAACTACCAGTAGTGAATAAGGTCTAGATGAAAATGACAAAAAAATATTTTGGAACAGATGGTATCCGTGGAACAGCTAATCGCTTTCCAATGACAGCAGACATGGCATTGAAAGTGGCGATGTCCGCGGCGATTGTGCTTAAAAGCGAACGGAACGGAAAACACCAAAATCGTGTCGTTATCGGAAAAGACACGCGGTTGTCTGGCTACATGCTTGAGCAAGCGATGGCAGCAGGGTTTACGGCGATGGGGCTGGATGTGATTCTTGTCGGTCCTATTCCAACGCCAGGTATTGCAATGCTAACGCGTTCTTTGCGTGCAGACATGGGCGTTATGATTTCTGCCTCCCATAATCCGTTCCAAGATAATGGAATAAAGTTCTTTGGCGCAGATGGCTATAAACTTTCTGATGAGCTCGAAGTTGAAATTGAGGCGCAGATAGATAAAGAGATTACAGATAAAGAGCTACCACCGCCTGATCAGGTAGGTAAAGCAAAACGCTTGGAGGATGCAACTGGGCGTTATATTGAATATATTAAGCGAAGCTTCCCGCGCGGAAAAAGCTTGGAAGGTTTAAAAGTCGTGGTGGATTGTGCGAACGGCGCGGCATACAAAGTTGCTCCTCAAATTCTGTGGGAGCTTGAAGCCGACGTAATTACCATTGGGAATAAACCAAACGGCAGAAATATTAATGATGGCTATGGCGCAACGGCGACACAACGTTTGCAAACGGCGGTGGTTGATCATGGGTTTGATGTGGGAATTGCCTTGGACGGTGATGCGGATCGCTTGATTGTGGTTGACGAGAAGGGCACGCGCATTGATGGAGATCAGATTATGGCGTTGCTTGCGGTACAGAGCAAGAACGAGAATATGCTCAATAAAGACACTGTGGTTGCAACGGTCATGTCGAACCTTGGTTTGGAAAAGTTTCTGGAAACGCAGAATATAAAATTATTAAGAACACCTGTTGGCGATCGTCATGTGGTGGAAGCTATGCGTGAAGGTGATTATAATCTTGGAGGGGAGCAATCTGGTCATCTTGTTCTCTCTGATTTTGGAACAACAGGGGATGGAACACTCGCGGCGCTTCAAGTGTTGTCTATTTTAAAAGATTCAGATAAGCCATCGAGTGAAATACTCTCTGTCTTTAAGCCTCTTCCGCAGGTTCTTAAAAATGT
Organism: Alphaproteobacteria bacterium; assembly: GCA_016763095.1. Classification (GTDB taxonomy): domain Bacteria; phylum Pseudomonadota; class Alphaproteobacteria; order Micavibrionales; family Micavibrionaceae; genus UBA1850. Next base: position 4,547 of record JAESUK010000184.1, on the reverse strand, counting down.
TCATTACGGGAGTTTCAAACCGCTTGAGAATAAAGAAATATTACAAGAGATTGAAAAAGCAGAGAAAGCTCTGGCAAACACAGGGCGGATGCTTGTGCGTTTATCTGGGACAGAACCCGTCATCCGCGTGATGGCCGAAGGTGAAGATCAGGCGTTTGTGGAATCTGTTGTGAATGATGTGTGCGAAATGATAGAAAAACTATCAAAAGCATCGTAAGACTAAGTCACTCGATAAAAATAAAATCATATTATACTTAATAAAGGATAGATTATGGCGAATGTAGCGGTTGTTGGCTCCCAATGGGGTGACGAGGGAAAAGGAAAGATTGTTGACTGGTTGTCTTCTCGCGCAGATGTTGTTGTGCGTTTTCAAGGCGGGCATAATGCAGGGCATACGCTCGTCATAGATGGAAAAGTCTATAAGCTTCATTTGTTGCCATCAGGCATTGTTCGTAAGAATAAGCAGTCCGTAATTGGCAATGGTGTAGTTGTTGATCCTTGGGCACTGTTCCAAGAAATTAAAACAATTCAATCTCAAGGCGTGGATGTATCTCCTGATAACTTGATGATTGCGGATAATGCACATCTTATATTGCCTGTTCACTCTGCGATGGACGTTGCCTTAGAAGCCGCGCGTGGTAAAGGAAAAATTGGAACAACCAAGCGTGGAATTGGACCTTGTTACGAGGATAAAATTGCGCGCCGTGGTATTCGTATCTGTGATTTGAAAGATAAAACCCTCCTAAAGGCAAAGCTCGAACGCTTGATGGATCATCATAATGCTCTGTTAAAGGGGCTTGGTGCAGAGGAAATATCTCCTGCGAGTATTTATGAAAAGCTTGAAGAGGTGTCTGATAAAATTTTGTCCTTTGCACAGCCTGTATGGAGAGTTCTGGATCAGAAGCAAAAAGAAGGCTCTCGTATTCTATTTGAAGGTGCGCAGGGTATTATGTTGGATGTTGATCATGGGACATACCCCTTTGTGACATCGTCAAATATTGTGGCTTCTCAAGCTGCGACAGGTTCAGGTATGGGTGCGAAATCAGTGCAATATGTACTCGGGATCACAAAGGCTTACACAACCCGTGTTGGCTCCGGACCCTTCCCAACAGAACAAGAAAATGAAATAGGACAGCACTTGGGCGAAAAAGGTCATGAGTTCGGCACAACAACTGGGCGTAAGCGTCGTTGTGGTTGGTTTGATGCTGTCATGGTAAAACAAGCCATAACAATTTCTGGAATTGATGGAATTGCACTTACAAAGCTTGATGTCCTTGACGGTATGGATGAAATTAAAATCTGTATCGGGTATAAGCTAGATGGTCAGGTCATTGATTATTATCCAGCAGGTCAAGCGGATCAGGAAAATGTAGAGCCTATATATGAGACAGTAGAAGGCTGGTCTGATACGACCTATGGAGCAAGAAGTTGGAAAGATCTCCCTGCGCAAGCAATTAAGTATGTTCGTCGTGTAGAAGAGCTTATTGGCGCCCCTGTTGCGATGCTTTCAACAAGTCCTGAGCGGGACGATACAATCTTGGTAACTGATCCCTTTCAGCCTTAATTGGTTTTAGCCGTTTTACATCTGACTCATTTCGTCATAGAATAAGAAAAATAATATTTTCCTATGTCGGATAGGGTTCCCTAATGTCTGAAGAAGCCTCTGATCAAGATAAAAATCAAGATCAAGAAATAAAAGAAGAAGAACGCGGTTCATCAACCTCCTTTATATTTAAAGGGGGGGTTGAGATATTTCCGTTTGAGCAGTTGCCACATTTGGCGCCTGCTAGTCTGAGCGCGTGTCGCGCTCAAGGGCGACGAGGAGAAAGTTTCTTCGCAGTTTTTTGTGATAAGGATTTGTTTCCAAGAACAAGTGCCGCAGCAAAATATATATCAATACGTAGTCAGTATATGGCGGATCTTATCGCCTCGGGTGTGTCGGACCTTTCCAAGAAAACAAAAAATTTATTGCCAGAGCAAAAATATATTTTTGTTTTTGAAAATATTTATGGAGCACCTTTGTGGAAAGAAGGAGACTCTCTTGCGTTAAATATGCGCCCAGAACTTGTGAAGAATACGATCCTTCCTAGCTTGGTCGAAATGCTTGAGGACCTGAAGGCGGGAGACCTTCTTCATGGGTCTTTACATGCAGGAAATATTTTTGCACCGTTTGGTGTTGATGAAATTGGTGATGGTGAGGCTATTTCAGAAGCATTGATTGGTGAGTGCTTATCTGTGCCTTTCTCTTATGCGATGCCCGCATTATATCTTCCTATTCACCGTGCAAACGTTTCCCCCATAGGTCGGGGACGCGGTATTTTTGAGGATGAAATATACAGCTTGGGTGTGTTGCTCTCTGTTTTGTTAAGAAAAACAGATCCGTGTGATGGACAGACAGAACGAGAAGTTCTTGAATCTAAAATGACACAAAGCTCATATCAGGCGGTTGTCGGAGATAATCGCATTGATGTTTATTTCTTGAATGCATTGCGTGGAATGCTTCAGGATGACCCTGGACAACGCTGGACATTGGAAGATGTCCTTATGTGGGTTGATGGTCACAGAATTGGACCGAAGCAAGGGGGCATAAAAAGATTGAATGCAAATCGTCCTCTGCCTTTCTGCGGAAAGACATATGTTCGTCCTGAAATTTTAGCATTAGATTTTGAAAATAATATTGCAGATGCACATCAGCTGATAACGGGGGGTGAACTATCAAAATGGATAGACCGCTCTGTTGCAAACCCCGCGCTAAAGGCGCATTTACAAATTGCCTTTGCAGATGCTGATAAATACGGACAAAAGATTGGCTTTATGGAGCGTAAGGTTGCGCAAGTAGCGCTCATGCTTAATAATGGCTCTGCGGTTTTCTATAAAGAGGTTAAGTTTTTACCAGATGGAATTGGTCTGAGTATTGGAGAAGCAGCGGCAAAACGCGAAGATCTATCGCCCTATGCAGAGCTGATGGACCTCAGCCTCATTCCTTTTTGGATAGAGCATCAGGAGCGAGGCGCTGTCGATGAAGCCGTGATCTTGGCAGATATGGAATCTTGTAGGATGAGTTTAAAGCAACAAGGATTTGGCTACGGGGTAGAGCGGTGTGTTTATATTTTGTGCGAAGAAGCTCCGTGTTTAAGCCCTGCCTTTGATGGATATTATTTGAAGACACCAGAGGATTACTTCCTCGCGTTAAATGATCTGTGTATAGACGGGCGTGCGCCAGACAAGATCATTGATCGTCACTCCTCATCCTTTCTTTCCGTAAGAGATAGCCAACTCATAGATGCTTATCTGATGGATATAAATTCTAAGACGGAACATTTGAAGGCCCTGGCAACATTAAGAATGCTAGCAACTATTCAGTTGCGCTCAAATATGGGCAAGGCTGTAGGTATATCAAATTGGATTGTTGATAATCTTTCAAAGGCCCTTCTAAGCCGGTTGCATGACCGCGACCTAAGAAAAAAAGTTGCGGGGCAGTTAAAGAAAATTGCCAACACCGGCGATATTGTTGCGATTGCAACATTGTTTGAAAAGGAGACGGCGTTAAGACAAGATCAAGATTCCTATGCTTTCGCCATGAGTTCCTATCAAAGTCTCTTAGGGCAGGAAAAAATATTGGACTATAATATTCAGCATAATAAGCGTTATGGGCAGGGTGCAGGACGAGAGGTGGCTTCTATTGTCTCCGCGACGACATCGTTTGTTATTGTGATGATCTTATTATTTGTGTTCTTTGGTGATAAGTTGGTCGGAGGATGATGGCTGTAGTATGAAAAAAATTATAACAACTATCCTCATCGCTGTTGTTGCTGTTGCCGTGATGCCAACAACATTACTTCTTTTCGTTGGGATGATGCCGTCAATTGCGGCGTACTTTATTGATAAGACGAAACAACAATTGAAGGCAATGACAGTTGGGTGTCTGAATTTCTCAGCCTGTTTTTATTACTGGCTAGAGCTTGTGTCTTCAGATCATAGCTTGGTGACTGCATGGGAGATAATATCTCCAACAAGCATAAGTATAATGTATGCGGGTGCTATTGCTGGCTATATTGTAGAGTGGGGTGTATCCATGGCAGTTGCTGTTGTTATGGTTCAAAGTGGAAAGTCAAAGCTCAGCTCTATTCGTAAGCAAAAAGAAGAGATGGTTGAACGCTGGGGTGTTGAGGTGACTGGTGTCTATCGTCTAGATGTGAATGGCTTCTTGCTCCCGAAGAAAGACGATAAGTAGAAAGCCGTTAAAATTTTAGATAAATATATATAGAAATTTCTTTATAAGCGTATGAAATAATTATGAAAATAAAAAGATAAAGCTTTATCTTCTTTTAACGATTCGTTAGACTCTTATGACGTATCCTGAATAGGTAGTGGTTAGGAACGCTCTTACAAAAATCGAATAAATAATCTTTAAGGAGAACAAATATGCTTATTAAATTATACACAACGGCTCAAGCTTACTTAGCAAAAGAAGACGGCGCGACAGCAATTGGTGCAGCTTGGGCGCATTCAGCAAACCCTGTCAAAATAAGCTTTAATTTGTGTGG
>JAESUK010000183.1 GCA_016763095.1 Alphaproteobacteria bacterium | reverse complement strand
TTAGTAAAATAGTTAAAAAGCTACATAAAAATCAGAAAAAAGATTTAGATGAAGCTGTTCAAGAAATCATTAACAATACTAGCATTGGTGACGAAAAAGTGGGCGACTTGTCCGGGGTATCTGTCTACAAGTTCAAAATGGTTAAACAGTTAACACTGCTTGCATATAAATACGAAGATCAAACGATCACATTAACGTTACTGGCTTTAGGAACACACGAGAACTTCTATCGTGACCTTAAGAAAACTCAATAAAAATACACCTCATTTTAAACTCCATAACAAGTGGATACGAAGATGTGATAATATATCTTATGGAAATTTATTGGCTTTATACCGTAGTGAAGGTGGAGGTATACTCTTGATGAACGAGTCACTATTGGCATTCTATTATGATTTATTATTGAATATTTTTTCTGCAGTAGCGAAATCTTCTTTTGTATCAATCTCAGTCCATCTTAGCCCTGTAATATCCAGCGTATTAAACGGAACATTTGCTTCAATTAATCGTTCATAGGCAGCTTCATAATATTCCTGATGATTTTGTTTATCCTCCATCATTATTTTCAATTCCGCCAATAAAATATTTGCTGTCTCAGCACTAATCTTTTCGATACCGATTGACTCTCCCATGGCATCTTTGGGATTAACTGTCTTGCTGGCCTTAACAACCCGGTTTTGATTATCAATAATGACTTTTATTTCTTCTGCATCAAGGTTGATATTTTTGTCAATACAAAGGCAATTCTCATGTTCGCATTCAATAAGTTTTTTGAGAATTTCTTTATCAAACACTACGTCCGCATCAAATTTGACAAAATTTTCGTCCTCAATAGCCTCCATGGCGAGCATAAGAGAAAACCCAGTGTTTGTTTCTTTAAATTTCTCGTTCGTGATAAACTGCGTGTTTAAATCCGAGAAATTTACACTGACATAGTCTTTGATCTGTTCTTGTAAATAACCGAGCACAAAAACAACATCCTTAATCCCACAATCCCGAATATGAGAAAGCATCATTTCAAGAATTGTTTTACCGTCAATCCTTAACAAAGCTTTGGGGCAATTGTCTGTTAAAGGACGAATTCTTGAACCCATGCCTGCGGCTAGAATAATTGCCTTCATCTGTGTTTTCTCTTTTCCATTTTTATAAATAAAACCGTTCTTTAATCACTTTTTAATTATGGTCTTTTGATTACATTCTATTTGCATTCCCCTTTGCCATCCTCGCTTAAGACCATAAAAAAGTTGGCTTAGCGCAAACACCAGAAGCATTGGCGTGAGTATATTAAACACTAAAGATAGAGAAAGCATGAAGATGAAAACACCCTCATCAAATGACAAAATTTTCCTTTGTTCATGAATAAACCACCGTAAGTTTTCTATAAAACTAAAACCTAAACCAGCAACTTCTGGCTTTCTACCCACAGTCTTTTCTTTGGCAATATTCTGTAAGTATGCGCTATCCAAAGACATTTCCGTAAAAATAGCGGTATATTTCACATACCCGCGAAGAGAATAAAAAGCCACACCAATAAATGCTAGAAATACAGGTAATATATCTTGGGATTGCACGTAGGCGGCGTAACCTATTGATCCAAACCAAAGAGTTATTTGTATTTGATCTGTTAGTTTGTCAAAATAAGCACCTGATGGTGATGTCGTTTTTCTGTAGCGTGCCATTTGTCCATCCATACAATCAAGGACATGACTCAAGTGGATCAATCCAGCAGCAATAATAAAATTCATCGTGCCACCTACGATGATAAACAAAGCAGCTATAATGGCTATGATGAAAGAAAATAATGTGATTATATTTGGCGTGAGCCACTTAACATCTACGACAATATAGTTTCCGACTATAGCCAAAGGTGAGGTTATAAAAGAAGACCACCATTCATCATCTTTGTTCTTTGTTTCCCAAAGTCGTGCTAGTTTATTATTCATGCCGTATCTTGTGCCTTATCTAATACTTCGTCATTCGAAGGTATTAATACTGGATAAGAGGCGTTAATAGACCTAATATTTCCGACATTAATTGGATCAAAGCTTCTTAAAACTTCTTCTAGAGACTTTAAAAAAAACTGGAGATTGTCAGAAGATAATTCACCAATATTACCGACTTGGAATACTTTATTTTTAAAACACCCCTTTCCTTCATAAATAATAATAGATTTTTCTCTTAATCTTTGACGAAAAGACGTGACGTTAATATGGAAGGGAACCTTCACAGTCGTTAAAACACAACACATATCTTTCTCATCAATCAAAAATTTAAGACCGAGTTTCAACATACCTTGTCGTAGAAACTGGGCGCGAGCTCTAAGACTGTCATGATGATTTGCAACGCCTTTATCTAGTATATTGTTCAGCGTTTGCTCCAACGCAAAAAACAGGGGAACAGCAGGCGTATTAGGTGTTTGCGAATATTCTTTGATAAAATTATAAAAATTATACAGGTTCAAATAGGTGGATTTTACAGGCATATCCTTTAGTTTTTCAAATTCATCTATACGCCCAACTACAAATGATAGTCCAGGATAGGAGCAAACCGCTTTTGAACTCGAGCTTGAGCAAAATGAAATGCCACATTTCTCCATATCAATCACTTCTGCGCCCGTACTACTCACGCAATCTACAATCAACATGGCTCCATTTTCTTTCGATAAAGCCCCAACTTTTTCCAATGGATTTAACATCCCTGAACTGGTTTCGTGATGCACCATTGCAACAATATCAATGTCGTGCGCTTGTAAATAGGCTTCTATTTTTTCTAAATTCAGCGTTTTCCCCCAAGAAAAATCCAATAGGAATGTATTTTTATTATGGATTTTAGACATTTTGTATAATCGTTCACCAAATTCACCATTGGATAAAATGAGAATATTTTTGTCTCCGACTATAGAGGACAACATTGTTTCATTTGCCGCTGTGCCAGAGCCAGTAATCACGACCGCGCGATAATTAGAAATGGTTTTAATCTCATAGAGCCGTAATAATTTATTTTCTATACTCTCTAGTAAATTATCGAATTCAACTTCTCTGTGACAAATATCTTCTCTGCAAATAGCTGCTTTAACATTTTTGGCTACATTAACTGGACCAGGTGTGAATAATAATAATTTTTTCATATTGTGTTATTTCTCCAAAAATTAAGCCTACAGAGCACACGAGTGCTATTCTTCGAAAATGCTGATTGTAAAGCTATTTACTGCTAATCATGCCGAAGGAGGATTGGGAAAAGGGATAATTCTACCGATTCTAAACCTCAAGGAAGGGGTGCGGAGCGCATGTTAGCAGAAACCGCAAAAATTGAAAGAGAAAAGACGATTCTGTTGAAAATAGAATGTAATCAGAAGCCAGAATTAAAATTCCATTAAAGAGTGATAAGCCAATTTATGGAAACGGCCAAAAGCGGACATTTACATTTTATTTACTCTATTTGATTATCATAAGGTAAATTTTTAATAGGAAATTATAATGCGGCAGGA
>JAESUK010000182.1 GCA_016763095.1 Alphaproteobacteria bacterium | reverse complement strand
TATTATTGATATCTATCTTCCAATGCTTGGCGATCATAATATTCAGAATGCGCTTGCCTCAATTGCTGTGGCACATGAGCTAAAAATCTCTGAAACCGCAATAAAAAAAGGGCTTAGGCACTTTAAGGGTGTGAATAGACGCTTTACAAAAACGGGTGTGGTCGAAGGTGTAACGATTATTGATGACTATGGGCATCACCCTGTTGAAATTCGCGCCGTCCTAAAAGCGTCACGACAATCTCTAGAGGGAACAGAAGGAAAGATTGTTGCTGTGATGCAGCCGCATCGCTATTCTCGCTTGTCGGAATTAATGGATGATTTCTGTGCCTGCTTTAATCAAGCTGATACCGTGTACATCACGGATATTTATGCCGCAGGAGAAGAGCCAATTGAAGGCGCAGGAAAAGCTGACTTAGTTCTTGGGATATCCGCATATGGACACAAAGATGCGCATGTCTTAGATAAATTTTCTGATCTTGCAGGTTTGATTGCAGAAAAAACAACATCTGGAGATATGGTGATTTGTTTGGGAGCGGGAGATATCACGCAATTGGCGCATGATCTTCCTGATCAGCTTGAGGCAATATCAAAACAAGGAAACCAAAAAACATCATGATAAACGAAGCTGTGTCCATAAGTGATTTACCAACTGTAAAAGGGCGTTATAGCGAGAATGCGCCATTGGGTGCTGTTGGCTGGTTTAGAACAGGTGGATGTGCTGAAGTTCTATATAAGCCAGCGAATAAAGAAGATTTAGCGCAGTTCGTGAATGAATGCCCTAAGCATATTCCTGTGACGGTTATGGGCGTACTCTCAAATACAATTATTCGCGATGGTGGATTAAAAGGTGTGGTTGTTCGACTTGGTCGTGACTTCGCTAGAATAGAGGATTTGGGGGATCAGGTGATAAGTGCAGGAGCAGTAGCCCTTGATATAAACGTTGCTTTAAAATCTGCTCAGTTTGAAATTGGTGGGCTAGAATTTTTAAGTGGAATCCCTGGATCAATTGGCGGTGCATTGCGTATGAACGCTGGCGCATATGGATCAGAGACAAAAGATGTTCTGATTGAGGCTGAGTACATGAATAGAAGCGGAGAGCTTATTACGGCAACACCAGATGAAATGAAAATGTCGTATCGCCATAGTGAAGCTCCAGCCGATACCATATTTCTTGGTGGAAAATTCCAAGGATATAAATCTTCTACAGCAGAGATTGAAAAGAGAATATCTGAGATTAAGAGCCGTCGCTCCGCTTCTCAACCAATCAAAAGTAAAACAGGTGGGTCTACATTTGCGAACCCATCTTGTGAAGAGCTCACAAAGGCAGGGCTTTCCGATGAGTTAAGAGTATGGCAGTTGATTGATCAAGTCGGTGGACGTGGTTTGACCATCGGTGGGGCGCAAATGTCAGAGAAGCATTGTAACTTCATGATTAACAGAGGAACGGCTACGGCTCAGGACCTTGAAGATCTGGGGGAAGAAATCAGAAGAAGAGTTCAAGAACAAACTGGAATTATGCTAAGGTGGGAAATACGCAGAGTTGGCGTTGCGTTGAACGAAGGATAGTATGATGGTTTTAGATGTCGCTTTATTGGTTGGTGGTTGGTCCGCAGAAAGAGAAGTATCTCTTGAAAAGGGTATCAAAGTCGAAAAAGCGTTAACTGAGCTTGGCTACAATTTACGTGTCATAGACGTTCAAAAAGATATACCTGCCTTGATGAAAGCGCTCACACCAAAACCAGATGTTGTTTTTAACAACCTTCATGGAACTGGCGGGGAGGATGGCGTGATTCAAGGGGTTCTTGAAATGCTGGATATTCCCTATACGCACTCTAATGTGTGCGCTTCAGCTATCGCAATGGATAAACCACGTGCAAAAGCCTTGGCGTCAACGGTGGGTGTGCCCAGTCCAAAAGGACAGTTGCTCTCCAAGGAAGAATATTTTGCACAAGCGGATAAACTTACGCGCCCATTTGTTATTAAACCACCCTGCGAAGGCTCAAGCGTTGGCGTGTATATTATCCGTGAAGGAGATAATCGCTCAATCGTCAGTGAAGAAAACTGGTGCTTTGGTGAAGCCGCGCTGGTTGAAGATTTTATAGCAGGACGTGAGCTAACAATTGCCGTTTTAGATGGTGAACCACAGGCTGTGACAGAGATTATTTCAAAAACAGATTTCTTTGATTATGAGGCAAAATATCAGGATCAATCAACGGAATACATCATGCCTGCAAAAATTCCTGAGTCTATTTATACTTTAGCCTTGGATTATGCTCAGCGCGTGTATAATATTGTAGGGTGTTCTGGCTTGGCGCGTTGTGATTTTAGATATGACGAATCGCGTGGTGAAAACGGATTGTACTTGTTGGAAATAAACACACAACCTGGACTTACGCCAGAATCTATTGGTCCCTCTCAAGTCATTTATAATGGCACATCATTCAACGCGTTATGCGCGCACCTTATCGAAACTGCTTTATGTCACAAAAAAGAAAACACAAAAGTAAAATCCTTAAAAAGAAAAGTCGCCTAAATCGCGAGGCATTTTTTACGGTATTACGCCGCTTGGGTCGCTACGGAGTTGTCGGCGGAGTAACCATGTGGTTTGTTGCGTGGGTTTGGTTTGGTGGCGTGATCCAAAATAGTGTGCAGTGGACAGAAGATAAGCTGATGGCGATGTCTTCAGATGCTGGTTTTCAAGTAGAAAATATCTTTGTTGAGGGACGTGAGCACCTTGATGCAAATACGCTGATGGCGATTATTGACATGCAAAGTGGGCAAGCCTTGTTTAGCTCAGACTTAGATCAAATGCGCATGAAAATTGAAGCGCTTGAATGGGTAAAAAGCGCTGTGATACAAAGAAAAGCACCAAATGATGTTTATATAAAAATTACAGAAAATATGCCGATTGCTCTTCTTAAAAAAGGAAAAAAAAATCTAAAACTATTGGATAAGAATGGACGCATTATTGATGTACCTATAGATGCGCGATTTAAAAACTATCTAATCGTATCAGGCGAGGGTGTTGAGGATGAGGTCTATGATTTGGTCTATCAGTTGAATGTGTATCCCAATATTGTGGAACGCATGGATATGGCACAATGGATCAGCCAAAGACGTTGGGATTTAATCACCAAGGAAGGTATTCGCATTCAAATGCCAACAGATGATTTTGATCATGGGTTAGGTCGTCTCAATCAGTTACAAGAAGAGTCGTCAATTCTTTTGCAACCGCTGGATTTGCTTGATCTTAGGCAGGATAATAAAATTATTGCTCGCCCAAGCGAAGGCCACGTTTTAGAATATAACCATGTTTCCCCTGCAGGCGGGCAAGTTAATAAAGGAGCTAAGGGTTATGAGCTTTAAGCAACCACTCAGGGCAGGATCAGTGATCGCAACACTTGATGTTGGATCGAGTAAAATTGCATGTTTTATTGCGCAGATGACGGATGATGAGGGTGGCTTCAAAATTGTTGGTGTTGGTCACCAAGCATCACAGGGCGTAAAAAGCGGGGTTATCATTGATATAAATCTCGCAGAAATTGCGATTGCACAATCTGTTCATGCTGCCGAGAAGATGGCCTCTAAAACCATTAAGGGTTACCCGCTAAGAGATGTCGTTTTGGCTGTACCAAGCACGTCATCAGACTCACATTTTATGGATGCACACGTACAGATGATGCGTCAAACTGTAACTGAAAACGATGTGCGTCGTGCATTGGCAAAGGCGCAGATGAAGGCTCAGAAAGACGATCGGGAGATGGTGCATACGATCCCTGTTGATTATATTTTGGATGGTCATAGAGGAATACAAAATCCATATGGTATGAGCGGACAGCTGATGGATATTGATATTCATATGGTGGATGCGGATTATTCACATTTAAAACATATCTCTCAGTGCACAGAACGCAATCACTTGGACATTGTTTCCCTATGCTCTTCGCCGTACGCCGCAGGGCTTTCTACGCTTGTTGAAGATGAAATAGACCTAGGTGCTATTGTTATTGATATGGGCGCGGGCGTAACGTCCTATGCTGTTTTTCAGTCTGGTCGAATGCTCTATGCAGGGGGCGTGCCAATCGGTGGGCAACACATTACATCGGATATAGCGCATGGATTGACCGCATCTATTGCCGATGCAGAACGTCTTAAAACGTTATACGGTAGCGCTCTCGCGACAATAAGCGATGAGCATGAATATATTGATGTGCCAATGATGGGGGAACAAAACTCTAAAGCAGATCAGCAAATAACAAGATCACTTTTGATTAATATTATTCAGGCACGCCTTGAAGAAACCTTTGAAATGGTACGTCAGGGCCTGACCGATTCTGGTGTGGATGCCGCAAGGTGCCGGCGTGTCGTCTTAACAGGGGGCGCGAGCCTTATGCCAGGGGTTCAGGATCTTGCACAGCGCATTCTAAGTAAGCAAGTACGTTGTGCGCAGTCATTAAAAGTGCAGGGGCTTCCTGATGCGACAAGCGGACCTGCTTTTGCTGTTTCTATGGGATTGATTACATACTATACAGAACGCCCTTATGAGATGCCGATGGAAATTGCATCATACGGAGATTCTCGTTCTATTCCTCAGCGGTTTAAAAGTTGGTTTAAGGAAAATTGGTAGAAATTTCGTGCATAAAACAGCCTGTGCATAAAACAGGCGTGACTTATCCACTTATCCACAAAAAATCTTTTATCAGTGTTTGACAGTTTTTAGTTGTGCTTCAAACTAGATAAAACTGAATCACATGAATCGTTTATTCATATTTACTCATGCAGAGTGGAAAGGGGGATGGGATGATACAGTTGAATTTTTCTGTTGGTTCTCTTCAAAACGCCCTTTTGTCTTGGTGTAAAACGCTTTACGCTAGTTATATGAAACGAATCAATCGTATTCTCTATTACAAAAACAACCTAGTACTCAATCCAGTCCTGGAGGTCAAAAATGATTAACGTTCGCCCATCACAGCCAATTCAAAGACAGGGGCTCAGCCCAAAAATTACCATATTCGGTGTTGGTGGAGCTGGGGGTAACGCTGTGAATAACATGATTGAAGAAAATCTTCATGGCGTTGATTTTGTCGTTTGTAACACAGATGCACAGGCGTTGGATCAGAGCTCTTGCACCACAAAAATTCAACTCGGGGTAAACGTAACCGCTGGACTGGGCGCGGGATCGAAACCTGAAATTGGACGTATGGCCGCAGAAGAATCACTGGATGAGGTGATTTCACACATTGAAGATACAAATATGGTCTTCGTGACTGCTGGTATGGGTGGAGGAACAGGAACAGGTGCTGCACCGATTATTGCTAAGGCATGCCGTGAGCGTGATGTTTTGACTGTTGGTGTTGTGACGAAACCGTTCCATTTTGAGGGAACACACCGTATGAAAATGGCAGAAGAAGGCATCAAGGAAATGCGAGAGTATGTTGATACTCTTATTATTATCCCAAACCAAAACCTATTCAGAATAGCCAACGAGAAAACAACCTTCGCAGAAGCCTTTAAAATGGCCGATAGTGTTCTACAATCGGGGGTTCGTGGCGTTACTGACCTTATTGTTAATCCAGGTCTTATTAATCTTGATTTTGCAGACATTCGCTCAATTATGCTTGAGATGGGTAAAGCTGTTATGGGAACGGGGGAAGCATCCTCTGATAAGCGTGCTATTGAGGCCGCAGAAAAAGCTATTAGCAACCCTCTTCTTGACGACATGTCTATGAAGGGCGCGAAAGGCGTGATCATTAATGTGACGGGAGGATCTGATATGACCCTCTTTGAAGCGGATGAAGCCTGTAACCGTATTCGTGATGAAGTTGACCCAGATGCGAACATCATCTTTGGAACATCGTTTGATGACAACATGGATGGTATGATGCGTGTATCAATTGTTGCAACAGGAATAGACAAAGAAACGACACGTAAAGGAAAGCCTTTCTCTGGCGGAATTAACCTAGAACGTGCCCGTCCAATCACTACGTCAGGTGGGACACCTGCTGGGCGTGTTGTTGCGTCAACGAACATGCCTGTGACTTCATACGGTACGTCCTCTGCGACAATGACACGCACTGCCCCTGCAGTAAAAACAACTGCTCAGCTTGCTACACAAGAAACGGTTTCAGAGCCAGTATCTGATGTTGATATGTTTGAACAGCAAGACTTAGTACAACAGCTTGAAGAAACAAAAGCTGAAATCAGCGAGCCACGTCGTGGATCAATGCACGGGGATGCTTTTATCCCACCAGTTGCCGCTCGGCCAGAAGAGTTTAGTGACGCAAACTCATACTCAGCAGCGTCCACAACAGGTTCTTACTCTAGTCTAACTGCGTCTCCTACACCTGGAGCACGACAATCTGTGCAAAAGTCAACGGCGGCTCCTGCTCTTAATCTTCAGCCACCAGTGCCAGGTGCGAATAGAGTTAAGAAATCTCAAAGTCTTTTTGATCGCATTAAAAATGTGGGCTGGGGACATGAGGACTCATCGGATAGTTTTTCTTCAGAAGGAGAAACAAGCGGTGAGACAGGTTCTGCGTCATCTACTGGTGGTTTAGGTTTAAAGGCCCCACAGCGTCCATCTACACAAGGTCAAGGAAGCCTGAACATTGCAAGCTCTAAACCAGCAGCAAAAGGTAACTTTGAAGATGAGTTGGATATTCCAGCTTTTCTTAGACGCGAAGCAAATTAAAATATAGAAAAATATATATGAAGAAGCGCTGTAGAAATACGGCGCTTTTTTTATGTCCGAATATTTGAGTTTAGATATTTATGGACGGATATTCCAGCTCTTGATTTTCCAGAAGGTGTCTGTGTCAGATTTCTCAAGAATACAAAGCGCGCCCGTAGATATTTTAATATCTTGGATCTTGGCAAAGACCTTAAAGCTCTCGGTTAAATGAGGCGCAAAGCGGGCAATACCATTTGATGTAATAGCCAGAATAGTTTTTCCCTTATAATCATTGTCACATTGTTTTCCAAAATGCGCCCAATTCGCGATAATAGCCTCAAGATCAACAATCCAACCTTCTGGAACAATCGTACGATCATTCCACGCGGCAATGGCCGGCGCACCAATACGGGCAATGACATCTTCTTCAGTTTTGTTTTC
>JAESUK010000181.1 GCA_016763095.1 Alphaproteobacteria bacterium | reverse complement strand
CGTGAAACTTGCCAGCCTGGATTGCCAGTAACCCTGCGATGATGACCACGATACGAAAACAGAATGCTTTTAAGAAACGCTCAGAATCCCGCCCCGGGAGGGGCGGTTGCGGGTTTCAATAGCCTTTACAGCAGGTTTAGGAATTCAAGACTCGGCGGCTCGCTCAACATTTCCTGCAGGTTGACGCCCATGGCCGCGAGGTTCTCCCGGTGTGCTATCAACGCTGCCTCGTCGTCGTATTGCTCGTAGAAGACAAATCGGGTGGGGTCTTCTGGGGATTGGTGGCCGATGTAGGCGTGGTTGCCCGGTTCCTGGCGGACTTTGGCCATGAGTTCCGGCGCGGCTGCTTTGAATTCTTCTACCAGGTCTTCTTTGACCGACAGGGTCGCGATAAATGCCAGCATGGTTTTGCTCCAGTGTTGAGTGGATTGATGGGCGTTGTTTCGGTTTGCGACCACTCATATTCTATGATCAGCGAATGAGTATTTCTATCACCCCTTCAAAGCTAAGTCTGCCGCAGGTTAATCCTGGGTGCGAGACGGTGCTGGAATATTTGATTAGCCGGTTTCCAGGTATTGCTGTTGAGGTGTGGCAGCAGCGAGTAATGCTCGCCCTCTATTTTGTGCCCCCGAAGCTTTTTTTGCGCTTGATGTGAATCTTCCTATAGAAGAAAAAGAAGACACTGGCGATACGTATATATCCGTTTTTGGAATGTCAAAGAACGAAGTGCATCGACTAGAAGGTTTTTTAAAAGAGCATCAAATTGAAACACGTAAAGAAACGCTAATGAGAGATCCCTATATAGTGTTCGATAAAGAAAATATGAATAAGCTTAATAGCTTGAAGACATCTCTTTCATCCATAGTAGATACAAATTATTTTGAAACTCTTGATACCCCAGAATTTGCACTACATCTTATACGTGAAGAAGACCGCCTTCAAACTACATTAAAAGAAATCTATAGTATTCGTCTTCCTCATTTACGTGTGCGTCTAGGCTACGATGAAACTGTTCTTGTTGAAGTTCCTAGCGTGTTTGACTATACAAAACTACCTTTTCAAGACATATCAGAAGATGATAAAATATATACATCTGCACCGGGTAAGAGCCGTTATGCAATACCATTCGATCGGTTACCTAAATTATTGACACCTGATTATCTGCGAATGCTGTTTCGACAAACCATACAATAAAGTTTGATTAGCTCGCTCTATAAATAGGAATATATAATAAGAACTCTGTTCCTTTTCCAAGAACAGACTTAGCATTCACTCCGCCATTCCAATTTTTTAGAATGTTATAAACAATTGATAATCCAAGCCCTGTACCTTGCCCTATATCCTTGGTTGTGTAGAACGGATCAAAAATATTTTTAATTTTCTCTTCTGATATACCCGTCCCATAATCCTTAATTGATATTCGTGCATAACGCCCAGGAGCTAAGACACGTCCAATGACACAATCACATTCAGGGTTGTGGCTAAGTACCGATATATATTCAACGGATACATCTAAGCGTCCCCTCTGCTCCATTGCATCCGCGGCGTTGCTCAAAATATTACTACAAATACGCGTCATATCCGTTTCATTCATCCATGCCCAATAATCTGATTTAGGGATCGGTGTGACATTAATTTCAACGGTTTTTGGCACAAGGTCTTTTGCAAAATAAATAGAACTTCTTAATGTGCTCTCTAAATTCAGAAAACAAAGCCTATCTGTGTCCTGACGCGAGAAAGCTAAAATATCTTCAATAATTTCTGCCGCTTTTACCGTACAGGATATAATTTTTTTTGACGATTTTTGTATAACAGGATCATCTTGTGCACATCGCTGAATAGTATCTACGGCAAAGAATATAGGCTGAAGCATATTATTCAGCTCATGTGCCACACCCCCAGCTAGTTGCCCAAGAGACTCCATCTTCTGTCTTTGTCGCTCAGCTTCGTGCATTTAGCCCACCTTTTTTTCTTGTTTTTCTGCAATTAATCCCCGCGTGGACAACGCTTTTTTAACCGTCTCGCGGAGAATATTAGGCTGGATTGGTTTTTTAAGAAAATATGTTGCCTTTTTACGCGCACGGGACAAGATTTCTACATTACAAACATCCATTGCGCCCCCACTCATAGCAATCACTGGAATTTCAGAAACGTCATTAACCATCGTTATCACTTCATAGCCATTAACTTTGGGCATAAGTACATCCGTGATCACCAAATCACACATATATTTCAGTGTCTCTAAATCAAGATCGTCTGCTGTCTCAAAAACTTTAACTACATAGCCCTCTGCCATAAGCAACAAGGACATTGTTTCTAAAATTTCTGTAACATCATCAATAATCCAAATACATGTCAAAATGGTCCCCTTATTGGCTATAAGGGAGTATTGCTAGATCTATTGGTTTTGAAAAGGTTGGGATACCGCCGTATTGTCAGCTACCATTTTTAAAAGTTGGTTTACTTAAATTCAAAAAGCTTCACCTCTAAGCCAATGGAATCATGTGTATCACGGTTTCTCGCACTTTCAGTGTGCTCTTGGAACACACCTATACGTCCATCACCATAGCGATCGCGTGTTGTTGACTCGATAGAGCCACGTCCCAAACGATTACGCTCAACATCCATTCCATAGAGAGCTTCAAGCTCCTTCTCTTCAAGTTGCTCTTGCGTCGCAGGCTTTTGAGAAGATGGTGCCAAAGGGTTGGCAGAAACGTTACTTACAATATTGACCATAGATAGAATTAGAATACTTAGAAAAATGTACAGTCTCATAATATAACTCCTTATATAACGCCTTAGCGCTTTAGAATAACGTTTGTATATCCCTATAATAGCTATTGTTTTCCTTATGAGGTCAAGGCTTCTTTTTCGTAAACAGCGATGTATGCTTTTATTTATGGGGTTTAGGCGATGATGTTTCCTGCCGCGTAAAGGCTTGTTACATCAAGGTCGTTCAAGCCATTTAGTTGGCTGATATCTTGGAAGTTCACGCCATTTGCCGCACCATCAAGATCGACAGATACAATGGAATTTGCGCCAGAGTTATTGATTTGAATAAAGTCATTAATATCACTTGTTCCTGCAACAAAGCCACTTAGTAGATCAGAAATATCAAGCGCGTCCCCATCTGTAATATCGAAGCTATTGATTACATCCACATCATTGAATGCATTTGCCCCTTCAAAGATAAACGTATCAAGACCATTTCCACCATAAAGCGTATCAAGACCGTCCCCGCCTGTGATGAGTTTCGTTCCGTTTCCAAACGTACCGCCATTTGCAATAATGGCCGCGCCGTCCCATTCAACAACATAGCCCGCATTGTATGTCCCA
The DNA here is from genome assembly GCA_016763095.1 of Alphaproteobacteria bacterium. GTDB lineage: Bacteria > Pseudomonadota > Alphaproteobacteria > Micavibrionales > Micavibrionaceae > UBA1850. Next base: position 3,247 of record JAESUK010000181.1, on the reverse strand, counting down.
GTATATGCGTACCATTGCTGTGCATAGCTATCATTAAGTAACAATACGTGATCATTAGTATTGCTGTTTGATGTTGGGCTACCGTTATACCAATTTGTATACGTAAAGGCATCTCCTACATCAGGACCTGTTAGCCACTCAAATGACCCTTCTGAATTTGTATCGCTCCCACCAGTCCATGCATAGCCACTTACAAGACTTTCCATGAAGAGTTGTTCTTCCGCTGAGGTAATAGTTACAAGGTAACCGTTCTCACCGTTTACATTTGATGCCTGTGCTGCCGCATCTGCACCTGCCCAATTACTTGTTGTTGAAACGTATTGGTAGAAATTTCCTGTATCTACACTGTAAGATAAAAAGCTAAACTCTGCCAAAATATCTTGGTATGTAAGCCCCGCACCATCCGTTGTGGCGTAAATTATATCGTCCCCTGCACCACCATTGATTGTATCGTTTCCAGATCCACCAAAAATTGTGTCGTTTCCATCATTTCCATTAAGAACGTTATCCGTACCATCACCACGGATTGTGTCGTTAAAGCTTGTGCCTTCAACATTTTCTATTGATGTAAGGGTATCTGAACCATTTCCTGTTGCTGTCCCATTTACAAGGTTTACATTTACACCGCCCGTTGCAGATAGGAATGTAACAGTATCAATACCGCCACCGCCATTAATAAGATCGTTGTCCAAACCACCATCGAGTAAATCAGCACCTTCTGCGCCAAAGAGTTGATCATCCCCTGCGCCACCGTTCAAAATATTAGTTTCTCCGCTACTGTCATAGTAATGAGGGTTTACTGTGATGATGTCTGCGCCCGTCCACTCCACAACATAACCTGCGTTATATGTAGATGTGTAGGCATACCATTCTTGATTATTCGTGTTGTTAAGCAACAGCACATGATCATTTGTTGCACTATTGGATGTTGGGCTTCCATTATACCAGTTGGTATACGTCACAGCATCACCAGCTTCTGGCCCTGTTAGCCACTCAAATGAGCCTTCTGTGTTTGTATCGCTCCCACCAGTCCATGCATAGCCAGTTACAATGTTTTCAATCAAGGATTGTTCTTCTGCTGAGGTAATTGTTACCAAGTACCCATTATTGCCTTCTAAGCTTGTGGCTTGCGCCGCTGTGTTCGACTCATCCCATGTAAACGCACCCGCAACATATTGATAAAAATTCCCTGTGACAGCACTATAAAATACAGTTGAGTTGGCACCTATAATATCTTGAGAGTCATCTGGGGCTTGCGTCAGAATTGATGCATAGAGAACATCGTTCCCAGCATCACCATTTAGCGTATCGTTTCCGTCTCCGCCATAAAGATAGTCGTTCCCATCCCCACCGTTCAAAATATCATCATCAAGGTGTCCTTCAAGGATATCGTTTCCAATACCACCATAGAGTGTGTCGTTTCCAACATGTCCAACGAGACGGTCATCCCCCGCATCTCCATATAATGTATCATCCCCAGCGTCCCCAACGATCATATCATTGCCATCATCCCCGTGAATAATGTCATCCCCGTCGTCACCTGCAATTACGTCATTTCCTGATCCACCATTGATGGTGTCATTTCCGCTCCATCCATGAATGCTGTCTTGGTCCGCGCCACCATCAATAAAGTCATCATCAGCACCACCACTTATTTTATCGTTTCCTGCTCCACCATAGATTTGGTTTAAGCCATCATTGCCATATAGGAAGTCATCACCGTCTCCGCCATCAAGGAGATCATCGCCGTTGCCTCCATAGAGTATGTCGTTCCCAGCTTCTCCATAGAGAGAGTCTGCACCGTCATCGCCTCTTAGTGTGTCGTTATCATCACCACCGTAAAGTGTGTCATCGCCATACCCGCCCCACAGCCTATCTGCTCCTGCATCGCCGTGAAGTGTGTCATCGCCAAACTTTCCAGAAAGGTTGTCATTACCATCACCACCATGGAGGACGTCGGTCGATGTCCCTCCATAGATCGTGTCATTTCCGCCTTGTCCATCAATCTCATTTCCAAGATTGTTTGCAAACATTTTATCGTTCGAGGCTGTTCCTAAAATTACAACTGGGGCTACACCTAAATCGGCTGCCGTATCAAAATCTGAATACTCTCCCTGATCAAGCGTAATTGATGTCGATGTTACAGTTGCACCATTTCCATTTGAAAAACTTCCAATGTCCACGGCGTTACCATCTAACGCTATGTTTGATATTTCAACAGTGCGCCCAGTTTCTGCGCCACTGTTTAAAAAGTAAAATCTGAGATGTGTGTGATTGAAATTATCCGTATCGAGTTCAAAAGATAATGTTGAAGATCCTACCCCTGCATAAAACTGAGATACTTTAGCGCCACCATAGTACAAAGCTACCTTTGGAGCTTCCGTCCCAAAACTTCCTAAGCTGTCAAATGTTAACGTAAAAAGTGCCATAATTCCCTAATATCTAATTTACCCTGTATTTAGGATACCTAATATTAGTTATAAAACATCTAATTTTAGATAAAATTGTATTTAATTTTTCATTATTTAACATAAGATTAAATAAATATTGGCTATCCGTCTATTATATAATAATTTTTAATGAAAAATTGATATCACCTAGTGGACAATATACGAACCAACAGTGATCTTAGAAACATAATAAGCACTACCTTGATTTATATTTCAGAACCTAAGTTCAAAACTCTCAATATCCAGTTACAAAACAAAGATTAAATTTATAACAAATTTAGGAGTATTCCTACTTCCTATAGAATGTCATATGAGAGCTATCGAACCCATTCTCATCCAAAAGCTTTTCTTCATAATGAGCTATAGCGGGACCAGCCACAGCCAGATTAAATAGAAGTACAGGAGCTAGTTTCTTAAAATATGTTGTTCTTTGAGCCTTTTGAACAAAATCATTCCCTACATCAAATTGAGGTATGTCTTTGCTATCAATCGAGGCAAAGTGTCCTTTGGGTTCTGATTTGACGATACCAACAAGGTCCTGCCCAATATTCTTATCTGCCCTTCCTGTGATAATGGCATATTGGAATATGTGCTTACTCATTTGAATAACACGCTTGGCAAGCTCATTTGCCCCTCGTGCTTTGATATTTTGAGCAAGATCCAAAAGCATCTTATGCGTTATCATCTTAATAGGGACACTTCCTATTGCGGGAAAGACATCCTTTTCAAGCCGTTTGAGCGTTGTTTGAGCATTTGCCTCTGACCAATCGGTCTTTTTATACTCACACCACTCACGG
>JAESUK010000180.1 GCA_016763095.1 Alphaproteobacteria bacterium | reverse complement strand
GGATGCCAAGGTCGCCCTTGGTGGTGAATTGTTCCAACGCATTCAAAAATCTATGGTGCTTCAATCCCTCGATCAACATTGGAAAGAACATCTCTATAATCTTGATCATCTTCGCCAAGGAATTAACTTGCGTGCCTTTGCACAAAAAGACCCTTTGAACGAATATAAGACAGAAGCCTTCATCTTCTTTGAGAACATGTTGAGCTCTATGAAGGAAAGCATCGTTCACGATCTAAGCTTAGTAGAGCTTAACTTCGATGAGGAAGCCCTCCAAGCCATGATGGAAGCCCAACGCATTCAACAAGAGATGAAAAAAGGTCGCCAAGACCCTGCGGGAAGCCCTGAAATGCAAGAAAATGCAGAACAAGCAACAGGGCAAAGCGATAACAGCCCAGTCCCCTTTAAACGTAAATTTGACCAAGAAGATCCAAACACATGGACAAAAATAGGGCGTAACACCCCTTGCCCATGTGGATCAGGCAAAAAATACAAACAATGCCACGGCAAGGTCGCCGCAGCCTAATGATGGTGGGTGGTTACGGCCATAAGTGGATATATTAATATTCCTCCCGCAGGGCACGTCTGGATGCGCGATCAACCAAACCGAACAACCTATCTACTTTATCTTTCTTGCGCGATGCCTGATGCCCCACGACCTTAACGAAATTACATTTCACTTTGGATGTTAAGAGATAGAACGCTTGATACAGCTCATAATTATTCAACCGTTTGTTCTTACTTGAGAAATAATTACGTTCTTCAAGGCGTGTGCGCCGCTCTGGCAAACCAATAATATTTTGAGAATCCGTATAAACGGTCAAAGTAATATGACACCCGTTATCTAAAGCAATCACGTCATTGATCCCCCATAACAACGTTTGTAATTCTAATTTGGTCGAACTGGTCTGCTCAAAACGCTTCACTTTGACCGTTTCTTTAAGCGAGTCGATAGACATGTCTAAGTCAGGCACAAGAAGATAAGCCCCATATCCAACCTTTAATTGAGTGTTAACACTCCCATCAGTAAAAACATGCAAGTGACGCATCTTAAAAATCCATTAAAACATAATTATCCGCTAAATTAGGACACCTCCAACAGCGCGGAATGAGGCAGTTTACACGAGAACATAGCAATTTTCGACCTCATTGGTTGAATTTTATTGACCTAGCTCATAAAATAAGGCTTAGTGCCCCTAAGTTTGATTATTAAATATTTAGAATACCTGTTTTCCTTTCGACTTCGTCTGGTTTAACTGAGGTAAATGAGGCAACTCATTATCAGACAAAAAATTCAGGCACAAGGTTGTGTCTGGAAATATACCTAGACTTGCAAAAGGAGAAATTACAATGGCAACAGGTACAGTAAAATGGTTCAACGGAACTAAAGGTTTTGGTTTTATCGAGCCTACAGATGGCGGACAAGATGTGTTTGTACACATCAGCGCAGTTGAAAAAGCAGGACTTAACGGTCTAAGCGACGGTCAAAAGATCGAATATGACGTACAAGAAGAAAAAGGCAAGCAATCAGCTTGTAACTTGAAAGAAGCTGCTTAATTTAAGCACTCTCTTCTAGAGATAAGAAACACGGGTTGCCTCTGGCTTCCCGTGTTTTTTTATGAGCTGAACCAAGCACGTATAAACATCTTTCATAAAGCCACGTCACACTAAAATGATTTATTGGCGAATACACCGAACAAACGGATCACTATATACTTTTGCGCGCCAATCATTGGTGACGCCGTTTGAAAAGAATACCCGCCAAGCATGCGTTACGGAAGACTCCGTTGAAGACCAATAAGCTGCGGCTTCGAATGTAGCATTTAGAACACCAGTATCTTTAACCGTATATAAGTGCAGTAACTCATCCCGTGCTGGCAAATACCACTCAGCCCCTAAATTACGGCATGATATAGCGCCAGAATAAGGCGCGCCACCCGCAGCATTAATCAATGTATCCGTATTAGCTTGACCATCTGTCATTGATACAGCCCCAGAGACACTATAAGAAGACGCATACTGCATCGCCCCTTGATTTGAGAGTGTTGTGTAAATTCTATTCCCTCCACTTATGCCTGCGTAAACAATCGCTGCAAACGGACATTTTTCTCCAATAGAGAGTGCCGATAAAATAGCATCTGTACAGCCTGAGCCATCTAACCAAGGTCCACAAGGACGAGCACCACCTCTTCCAGGAGAAAATACATGGCAAGACTTATCACTCGGTGAAGATGGGTTTGGATTAGAACCATTAGGAAGCTCATAGGAGACTTGCGTTTCATCGCAACCGCCAATAATTGATAACCGCAGTTTGGTCGAATCAATAGAGACACTACAATTATCAGCCTCAGCTTGAGCAATTCGAGCAAGCTCATTATCTGCATCACCCGAACCACGACTAGATTGAGTTACAGCATAAGAAAGCGCTGCAAACAATGCGACCGCAATAAGGATGAGGAAAAGGACGTTTCCAGATTGTTTGTTTTTCGTATTCATCGCTGTAATATTAGCATATTATGTTTAACAATCTATAATTTAAGTCAATACTCATAGTCTGAGCAACGAGCAACAAGAGACCATTAACAACAAGAACTTAAATCAGTTTTCCCCTCCTCAACATCAAGAGCTTTAACACCTCTACTCCCCAAATATTCATCCTTAAAAAACTTAATTTATTAGGGGCTCTTATCCCGAATTAAAGTCATAACAGCTAGCAAGCTTAAACTTGCCTCACCGTGCCGATTGTCAAGCAGTTGAAAAGCAGGACTTAACGAATTGAGCGACGGTCAAAAGATCGAATACGGCGTACAAGAAGAAAAAAGCAAGCAATCAGCTTGTAACTTGAAAGAAGCTGCTTAATTTAAGCACTCTCTTCTAGAGATAAGAAACACGAATTGCCTCTGGCTTCCTGTGTTTTTTTATAAGCGGAACAGTTACTATTCAACGTCTGGCTTCGGCCAAAAGCGGACACAGAGTATCATTTAGTATTTTCTAATTTTTTGTCATTTTTTTCAATCCACTTTTCAAATTTTTCAAATTTTTCAGGCCATTGTTCGTTATACTCAAATTCAAATATGCGAAGGAAAAGGTCAATAAGGCCTTCTAG
>JAESUK010000179.1 GCA_016763095.1 Alphaproteobacteria bacterium | reverse complement strand
TTGAATTTTGTGACATCAGAGCTTCACAAGAGCTTTATTCCGTTCTTTGAATCTTATGGCTACCCAGAAAATGCAAAAGAACCTGCACGTGCAATTCTGAGACGTAAATTCACATATGTGAACGAGGTTTTGGGTAACCAAGATTTCCTTATGGGGGATGCGTTTACATTGGTGGATGCATATCTTTATAACGTGACGCGCTGGACACCAGCGGCGGAAATTGATGTGGAGGTTGAGTTTCCAAATGTGTATGCATTTATGGAACGTATGGAAGCGCGGGCATCTGTGCAATCTATGTTGAAGATTGAGAAGATTGACGCATTCACATGTGATCAATGTAAGGCGGCTTAATCAGTTTACCCCCAAAGACAGAAGCCTAGCGTTCCCTCACGCTAGGTTTTTGTTTTTTATCTTGTCTAAAATACGAATCTCCGCAACTATGTGGGTCTGTTCCCTAAACAAGACAAAACTAGGAGTAAATCGATGCCTAAAGTACTAATCAGCGATAAGCTGGACCCCCTTGCTGTTGAAATTTTTGAAAAAAATGGTGTTGAAGTTGATTTCAAACCAGGTCTTTCCCCCGAAGAACAAATCAAAATTATTGGAGACTATGATGGCTTGGCTATTCGTTCTGCGACGAAGTTAACACCTGACATGGTACGCGCTGCTAAGAAGCTTAAGGTCGTTGGTCGTGCAGGTATTGGTGTTGATAATATTGATATTCCATCTGCCACAGAGGCAGGTATCTGTGTAATGAATACGCCGTTTGGGAATTCTGTGACGACGGCGGAACATGCGCTTGCGATGATGTTTGCGCTGTCTCGCCAAATTCCTCAAGCCAATGAAAGCACGCACGCAGGTAAGTGGGAGAAAAAACGCTTTATGGGTGTTGAACTGTTTAATAAAACACTTGGTGTTATCGGATGCGGTAATATTGGTGGGATTGTTGCGGATCGTGCGCTTGGTTTGAAAATGAAAGTGATCGCGTTTGATCCGTTTTTAACTGAAGACCGTGCCAAGGAGATTGGTGTTGAGAAGGTTGAGTTAGAAGAGCTGTTCGCACGTGCAGAATTTATTACGATTCATGTGCCTAAAAATGAAAAGACAACAGGTTTGATCAATAAGGATACGATTGCGCAAATGCGTGATGGTGTAAGAATTATCAATTGCGCGCGTGGTGGAATTATTGTTGAAGCAGACCTTAGGGAAGCGCTTGATTCAGGTAAAGTTGGGGGCGCCGCCTTGGATGTATTTGAAGTTGAACCAGCAAAAGAAAATGCGGTGTTCGGACATGAGAATGTTATTCGCACCCCGCATTTGGGTGCGTCAACGACGGAGGCTCAAGTCAATGTGGCTATACAAGTGGCTGAACAGATTTCAGATTATTTGGTAAATGGTGCGGTGACAAACGCATTGAATATGCCGTCAATTTCTGCGGAAGAAGCTCCGCGCCTTAAGCCTTATGTGGCGTTAGGCTCACAAATTGGTGAGCTTGTAGGGCAATTATGTGATGGTGCGTTTCAATCCATTGAGATTGAATATGAAGGCTCTGTGACAGATGTAAATACAGACCCAATTACATCAACGATTATTGCAAATTTTCTGAAAAGCCAGCTGGATTCCGTTAATATGGTGAATGCGCTGCAAATCGCGGAATCACGCGGTATTAAAATAAAGCAAAGCTATGATGGGTCAGCGAAAGACCATCGTTCATTGATTAATGTGATTGTGAAAAGTGCAGACGGTGAAATCAATGTTGCAGGCACATTATTTACAGGCAAAGCACCACGGATTGTGAATATTGAAGGCGTACCGATTGAGGCAGCGTTAACGGGGCCGATGTTATGTATTCAAAACGATGACACACCTGGATTTATTGGACGTTTAGGCGCGCTTTTAGGAAGTGCAGGATACAATATCTCAGATTTCCGATTGGGGCGTATTGAAGGTGGGCAACATGCGATCGCACTTGCGTCTCTGGAGGCACAGATTTCGGATGATGTGTTTGCAGAGATTAAGGCGTTGGATCAAGTCCAGAAAGCTGTGCGTCTTCAGTTTTAGTCGCTGTCTTGGTTTATCAACGAGAAGTTTTTGAAAAATAGCGGTGAACTGCGTCTCTTAACTCGGTTTGTAGCAAATGACCGTGTTCGCCACCATCGCCCTTCATCTTTTTGATGATCATAAGGTTTAGGGTCTGGTGATGCGCGGCAACAATCGAAACGGCGTCTTTGTCGAGTTTATTTATGGTTTCTAAGAAACCGAGCATGATGTTGGCAAGGGATGAAACAAGATCATACTTAAACATCTTAGCATTGGCTTTGAGTTCCATTACGGGGCTGGTCATGTTTGCAATGAGCTGGTCATTGCTTCCCTCGTTTTTTTGGGCGGCTTCAATAGAAACTTTAAGTTTGTCCAAGAGGACCATTGCGAGAGGTTCGAAATCCTCTGCAGCCTCTTCAATAAGGTCTTGTGCGTGTTCAAGCGTTCTTTGGTCAATGGGACCGCGTCCAACACGTCTCTGCAAGCTGAAATCAGCTTTATGCACTTTTAGAGGTTTGTTTTTTTCGTCTGCCATAAGGTTAACTCCTGCTACGTCATATCAATTCTGTTTTCTGCTTCACGTCTAAACGGCCCTTTGTAATTTGGTAAATTTATTCTTCTTCGGTCTGGTCCAAAGAAATCGGGGGCATCTATAAAATCTCTTGGTTTGTTAATGGTATATGCAATCCGCTTTCCAATGTCATTGGCGGTGAAGGGCTTGATTAAAAACTCTGTAACGCCAGCATCACGGGCATCTTCGACCCTCTTTAACGCGTTATATCCTGTAATCATGATGATGGGGGTAAAGCGATTTGGAGAATCATCGTTCATACGGATCATCTTTGTGAGTTCGATGCCGTTGACGGGTTCCATTAACCAGTCGGTGATGACCAAATCTATCGGTGTGTTTTTTATCTCTTGAAAAGCTTGTTCGCCGTCTTTTGCCTGAACAATTTTCTTGATCCCTAAAGCACCGAGCACAGCTACGATTAGCTTTCTCATCGGTATAGTGTCCTCTACAACAAGGACGTGAAGTTTATCAAACTGGAAACTCATGATTCAATTTTATATGTATTTGATGAAATATGTCTTAAAAAAGAAAAAGTATAGCATCATGAGCAGGAATGAAAAAGGCTCTTAAAGAGAAAAACCCCAACATGATGGCCAATATCATAAATCTAAAAGATCTCTAACACGGTCCCATGTTGGGGCTGTTCTGGGAAGCTTGATCCTGTCACATTTACATTTACGGGTCACTCCGAAGAGGAAGCATAACTGTAAAGTGCAGGTCTCAATCTTTTTGACCAAACCAGTGGGAAAGACAAAATCTCAACTTTCGCTTTTACTCTGGCACCCAATAACCAAAGATTATTGGAACTTATCGTGTCGATCAAAACACGCGATACATATGTTGCAACACATATACCTATTCGAAGTGAGACTTAATGCATTGACCAGTGACAAGTAAGTTCTGCTTTTTTATGTCAGCTACGACAGGTCTATACTTACTTGTGTTGTCTTTGCAGTCTAACCTCTTAAGCTCTACACACCATTTCTTCCCGATTAAGGAGGATATAATGTTAATTGTAAAACCCAAATGTCGACCTGACATTTTCTTTCCAAGGCATTCAAAATAAAGGGATAATTGCTTATCATTTTACTCTGACCTCTCTCTCGGAAGGAAACCAACTGAGGAAGAGTTTTTATCTTGAGAAGATGATTTTATATAGCGCTTTTTTTTGAAATCTGTCGAGTCATTTTTTTAAGTTTTTGTTAAAATAATTCAAAAAATACATTAAAATTAGAATAATATTATAAAGAATTTTCTCTTTAAAAATCAGATATTAGAGAAAATACCCCCATGTTTATGCACAGATTTTACACATGCGAAAAAAAAGGGAATAAATGTTTTTAAGAATGGTTTTTGGAGGTGAAAAGTAGATTTTTCTTTTCAAATGTCTTCAAAGCAATTTTAATTTGCCTTTCGGAATAAGAATTTTATTACGAAGAGGTATCTTTTTTTTGAAGAATTGGGTCTGTTATATAGGAAGTTTTATATAAATAGGCAAGAAAAGAATAAAAATACAGGTTATTTTGAAGAAAAAAAAGGGCACTGACGCACTGTTTTTGACCTATTAACGCTTTGTTATTAAATAGTAATATTTTCGTATTTAACATAACATTTGACAGTATACCCACTTTGCTGTAGATTTTCGTGCTAATTCGTTAGTAATTTGTTAGAACTATGCTTGCATTATGTATGTGAGTTTATTTTTATCAGGCAAAAAGTGGAGGAGCCAAACCATGCCAAAAGATGTATGTACAGTTGAATTACCGGAAACGGGAACAGCACAAGTTATCAATTTAGTCCCTAATCAAGTGAATACCTTATCTTTCCCGAAAGATTGTGTTCTTGGAGATCCCAAGCTGAATGCTGATGGATCTGTCTCAATGGATTTGATTAATGGATCAAGTGTTGTCATTGCAAACTTTCAAGAGATTGCAGATATGCCACAAGATGGTGAACGAGAGACTATTATACAACTTTCTGATAATACGATTATGAATCCCAAAGAATTATACGCTCAATTGGCATCCGTTGATGGAGATGTGAGTGCTGATGATTTTGCTGCAATGGCTCCCGCGGCAGGTGAGGATACAAGTTCTTTTGGTGTTACTACTTTGAATGCGCCTGTTGATGGTTCTATTGAGCTTGCTGTTCAAGCTGGTCAAGAATATCAATTTGGTTTCGATTTGTCTGATGTTCAGTCCATGATTCAAAGAGGATCAGATTTGGTTCTTACGTTTGCAGATGGCGGCAATCTTACACTTACGGATTTCTATACAGTCGCAAGTGGTGCTTTACCACCTGTTATGACTATGGCAGACGGTTCGGTTGTTGAAGCGTCTTCTTTGCTTCCTACGTTCCTTGCGTCTCGTGAAGTGCCACAAACAATTGAAATTTCTAGTCTTGATGCAGATGGTGCAATCGCGGAAACGGCTGCGGGTGTCGAGCCTGCTGCTGGCGAAGATGCACCACAAGAGAGCGCTTTAGAAGTTGCGGAAGCAACAATTATTGAAGCTGCGCCTGCTGAGGAAGCTTTGGAAGCGTCGAACACGTCTGAAGAGCCTGCTCAAACAGTTGAGTCTACAAACACAAGTGCTCCGGTTGATCTTGCAAGTGTTGCGGAAAAATTGGCGTCTATTGAACCTGCTGCTGGTGAAACGGCGACTGCAGATGGGAGTCGTGGCGGTTTTGGTTTCCAATCTGGTGTGGATGCTGCACCGTTGGTAAACGATCCTGCGGTTGGACCACACCAATATACAGAGCTTCAGTATGATGCTCCAGAATTTGTTGATGAGCCATTTGCTCAACGTGCACCAAGTGCACCAGTTCCACCAACAACCCCTGAAATTTCTATTCCAAGCTTGGTTGTTAAAGAAGATAGCTCGGTTGATGTTGTTATTGATGTTGCCACTACGGGTGGAAACGATACGCTTACGGTTGAGATTGATGTTCCAGTAGGTTGGAGTGTTGTTGATCTTAACGGCGGAACATATGATGCAGGAACGGGTATTTGGACGTTTACAACAGTGGCTGGTGCTGATTTCCTTGGCGGACCAGAAGTAGCGCCTCCAGCAGACAGTGATATTGACTCAGAAGTTTTAGATGTGCGCGTTACAGCCACAGATACTGGAACAGGTCTGACAGCAGTGTCTACAGAGACATATACTATTCTTACGGATGCAGTTGCTGATGTTCCTACATTGGCAGCAACAGGTGGGGCTGGTGAAGAAGGAACAATTGTTCCACTTACAATTACAACGGCAACGACAGACGTCGACGGATCAGAGGTTATTTCTTTGGTTCGTGTTACGGGTGTTCCTGTCACGCTTTCTTTGACAGCGGGTACAGAAGTTGCGCCTGGTGTTTGGGAGCTTGATGTTGCTGATCTTCCTGGTCTTGGTGTAAATGCACCAGATGGTACAGTTGGAACATACACATTTACTGTTGAAGTTATTGCGGATGAAGATCCTGTTTCAGACAATGAGTTTGATTTCACAGATAACCAAGCAACAAATACTACAGATGTAACGATTACAATTACACCTGATGATATTCCAAAACCTGAAGATGATACAAAAACACTGGATGAAAGTGATCTTCCAGGTCCAGGTCCTCTTACTGTTGGTGGTACGGTTACTGTTGACTATGGTACAGATGGTCCAGGAATAGTGACACCGAAAGGGGCTTCTACATTTACTGTGAACGGATCAGTTGCAGGTGGAACGCTTTCTTCAAATGGTTCAGCGATTACAATTACACTTGCTGGAAATACATATACTGGAACGGCTGCTGATGGACGCGACATCTTTACGATGACAGTGAATGCAAACGGTTCTTATTCTTTCACACTTCTTGAGACGTTGGATCATGAAGATGGAACAAATCCAAATGATGTGATTAATCTTCACTTCTGCTACCAAGCGGAAGACAATGAAGGCGATACAGAAAATGGATTAATTACAATTAAAGTTGCAGATGATGCGCCTGTTGCGGCCGATGATGCAAATTCACTTTCAGACACAGATACAGTGAAAACTGGGGATGTTCTTACAAACGATGATCTTGGTGAAGATACACCAACAGTTGTAACAGAAGTTGAGTTTAATGGTGTTACAGTTGCAGTTCCTGCAGTTGGTACTGTTACAGTGGTTGGTGATTACGGTAATCTTGCGTTGGCATCCGATGGTTCATACACATATACACGTACGAACGATGCCGCGGGCAATGATGTCTTCACATACACAATTGTTGATTTTGATGGTGATCCGTCAAAAGCTGATCTTACAATTACATTGGCAGATGCTGATGATCGTCCTGAAATTGATCCTGAAATCACGAAAGTTGATGAGTCAGGTCCTTTGTCAGTCAGCGGTACATTCGACGTTGATTTCCTAACAGACGGTCCGGGTACAATTACACCAAGAGATGCTTCAGAATTCTTAGCAGGTGGTTCACTCGCTGGTGGAAATCTAACATCAAATGGTTCTCCTGTTGCTGTGACACTTGTAGGTGACACATACACAGGAACATCTGCGGATGGTCGTGATGTCTTTACATTGGATGTTAATACAGATGGAACATATACATTTACATTGATTGACCAGCTTGATCATGCAGACGTAACAGACCCAGACGATGTGATTACATTGCAGTTTGGTGTAGATGCAACAGATGCAGATGCAGATGTTACAAGCTCAATCATTACAATTGCAGTGAATGACGATGGCCCTGTTGCAGACAACGATACAAACACAGTCGCTGATACAGTGAACAGTGTTAACGGCAACGTTATTACAAACGATGAAGTTGGTTTCGATGAAGACGGAACAGTTGTTAATGTTAACTTCAACGGTGTTGATTATGCCGTTCCTGCAGTGGGTACTGTAACCGTTACTGGTAACTTTGGAACACTTCAACTCGCAGCTGATGGAACTTATACGTATACTCGTGCAGGTGATGTAAATGGACAAGATGTGTTTACTTACACATTGCGTGATGCAGATGGCGATACTGATCCTGCGACGTTGACAATTAACGTTGAAGATATTGATATCAAACCAGAAGTTGGAGATGCGGATAAAACAGTTGATGAAACTGATCTTGGTCCTCTTGCAGTGAGTGGTACAATTGCCGCTAACTTCGGAACAGATGGTCCTGGTACAATTACACCAACAGGAGCGGGAAGCTTCTCAGCAACTGGATCAGTTGCAGGCGGAGCGCTTACATCTGGTGGCGTACCAGTCACAGTAACACTTGCGGGTGATACATATACTGGTACGGCGGGAACAGAAACAATCTTTACATTGGTTGTTGATGCAAACGGCGCCTTTACGTTTAACCTTATTGGTGTGCTAGATCACGCAGATATAACAGATCATGATGATGTGATTGATCTTGCATTTGGTGTTACAGGAACAGATGCGGATGGTGACACGGACACAGGAACAATTACTGTTCATGTAAAAGATGATGGTCCTTACATCAATACTAAGTTTAAACCAATCGATGAATCAAATTTTGATCCTGCGACAGAAATCTCATACACACACACACTTGACTTTGACTTTGGTGAAGACGGTGCAGGTACAATTGAACCAACAGGAGACTTTAAAGCCTTGTTCCAAGTTGGTGGAGCGGCACAACCATTACTTTCAGGTGGTGAGCTTGTAACAGTAAGCTCAACAGCAACTGGTTATGTTGGTGTAGCAGCTGGTGGAGACACAGTATTTGACCTTGTTATTAATCCAACAACTGGTCAGTACACATATACTCAATACCAAGCAATCGATCATCCAGATGCAACAGATCACGATGATGTGATTTGGTTGAAATTTGAAGTTCAAATTACAGATGCAGATGGTGATACAGATACAGCAATCATTGGTGTTGATCTTCATGATGATGGCCCTAAAGCCCATGATGATGATATGGCGTTGGCGAACACAGACCTTTCTGTGACCGGTAATGTTCTTGATAATGACGATATTGGTGCAGATGTTGAAGGATCTGTTGTTTCTATTCGTTTCAATGGTGTAGATACACCAGTTCCAACAGTAGGAACGCTGACTGTTATTGGTGATAATGGTACGCTTGAAATTGCAGCGGACGGAACATACACATATACACGTGGGTCAGTGGATGCTGGACAAGATGTATTTGGTTATACAATGCAAGACTTTGATGGAGACACATCATTTGCTTGTTTGACATTTGATCTGGATGCTTCGGCTACACCAGTTCTGATTGTTGGTAAAAATGTTGATGATGTTGACCCTTCTGCTACTGAATATGAAGTAGGAATTGGTGAAGGTACGATCATTGGTGATGCCGCTGGTGACATCCTTATTGGGGATGTTGGTGGTGCAAGCCTTGTTGATCAAGAGCAAGATCATAATGTTGTTATGGTTCTGGATGTGAGTGGAAGTATGGGAAGCCCTACTGATGCGGCATCTCGTATCTCACTTCTTGTTGGTGCAGTTAAAAACCTTATGACTGACTTGAATACATATGATGGTGGTCAGGTTAAAGTTCACTTCGTAACATTCGCGAAAACTGTTCAAGGTGAAGCAACGTCTACAATTTCAAATGATGCAGAACTTACAGCGGCGCTAGCC
>JAESUK010000178.1 GCA_016763095.1 Alphaproteobacteria bacterium | reverse complement strand
CCGTTTTGGCTATTATTTTTGCTACTGGCTTTGGTGTGCTTTTCACTTTTGGCTTTGCAACGGGTGTTGGTTTTGGTGCCACTTTAACAGGCGCTTCTACAGGATGAATTGTTTTGATATCTTTTCTGTCCAAGACTGAGCGCACATATTCAAGTGTTTCCTCAGGCGTTGTGTCTGCTGTCGGCTCTGGGAACTGTCCACGATCAGGCACACCGTTGGCTTTCTCTTTTAATGCACGCACATGTTCTTCAGCCTTACGCAACATTGCTTCGCGCACGGCATCTGGATCATCCAAATCAATGTCATCACTTACAACACCGCTTCTATCAACGCGCTCAACATTTCTGCCTGCCAAAAGGTTTTCGACTTTTGGCACAGATGGAGCTTCTTCTCTAAGGGCGTTAAAGATCGTGCTTTCTTTATTCTTAATATCCATGCCCCCTGGATTAGCAGGCGTAGTACGTACATCTTGCGTATTTGCTCTTAATATTGGGAGTTGCTCTTCCGAAGACACATCAGGCGCGCCTATATAACTCAACCAGATCACAGATACCAAGACCAATATAGCCGCTGTCATTAGGATAGACCCCCAAAAGGAGCGTCGAGACCAAAACTGTGCTTGGTTGCTAGATCCCGTTAATACGCGATCAAAAAAACTGTTTGGGTCATCAAAATTATTCTGTTTCGACATGAAAGGCTCCTTGTTATCATGCATGTGCTCTAAATATAGTGGTCAGATTAAGGAAAAACCATGTAGAAATCAATCCCACAGTATAACTACTTCACATCCCATTGAAGATCATGAAGTTGGCTGTGTTCTCGGATGGCGAATCTATCTGTCATGCCTGCAATGTAATCTTTAACAATACGCGCACGCACGTAATCATCCGTTAACCCACCCGCATCCTTTATTTTGTTCTGCCACTTTTCTGGAAGCGTGTCTGGTGTCGACATAAAAGCATTGAACAATCCCTTGATGATTTGATCAACTTTATAGCCAATACGGTTTAAATGATAATGGCGGTACATGTTTGTGAATAAGAATTCTCTTAGCTCATCTACTTCTTTCGTCATCTTATCAGAGAAATCCACGCACGCGCCCTTTGCGTCACGTACATCTTCTGTGGTTTGGATGTTCATATGATCCAATCGCATGCACGTTTCATCAAACACATCGACGACCATTTCCCCTATCATCGCCCTCACAAGCTCCGCAGATAGTAACTCCTTGGATAAATTGCCATACTCATCTGTAATTTTTTTCAACTGACGACCTATGAGTGGCACTTCTGCGATGTCTTTTATACTAAACATCCCTGCGCGCAGACCATCTTCTACATCATGATTGTTATACGCAATATCGTCGGAAAGCGCTGCTATCTGCGCCTCTAGTGACGCATAGGTATTTAAGCGCAAATCAATTTTCTTCTGCACATCATATAAAGTTTCAGAGAGATGGGCTTTTTTCCAAGCTCGCCCCATCGCATCCGCATCTTTTTTAATAATTGGACCATTGTGTTTTGCAATACCTTCCAAGGTTTCCCATGTGAGGTTTAGACCGACCCAGCGCGGATACTTATTTTCAAGATGCGTAAGCACACGAAGAGATTGATCATTATGATCAAAACCACCATAAGACTTCATACAATCTTTTAGCGCATGTTCCCCCAAATGGGCAAAGGGGGTATGCCCTAAATCGTGGGCGAGCGCGACCGCCTCGGCGAGATCTTCATTTACAAATAAAGAGCGTGACAACGTTCTTGCGATTTGTGACACCTCCAGAGAATGCGTCAGACGCGTTCTATAGTGATCTCCTTCGTGATAGACGAATACTTGCGTTTTATACTTTAGACGACGAAACGCGCCTGCGTGAATGATACGATCACGGTCTCTTTGGAAGCATGTGCGATATTTGCTTTCAGGTTCATCATGAATTCTGCCATGGGAAATATCAGGACGACTCGCATAATTGGCCAATGGCAATGCACAATAATTATAAGCGGGTTTTCTGTCGAGTTCTGGAAGTTCCATATATTTTTCCTCAAATTTCCTTTGATGACCTGCAATCAAGCATTGAAAATAGTCTATATCTATTTATATATGAAATCCATGGACAACACAGAAAAAACAAAGCCCGCAGGACTTCTGCTTTCAAAACGTGCGATTGAGCGCATTGCAGAGATCAGAAAGCAGAGATCAGAGCCAACACTTATGCTTCGGATTACCGTTGAAGGTGGTGGATGCTCTGGATTTCAGTACAAATTAGATTGGGACGACAAAATACAAGACGAAGATCGATGCTTTGAGGAATGTGTTGTCATTGACACCATGTCGCTGTCCTACCTTGCTGGCTCTACCGTTGATTTTGTATCAGGCATGATGGGTGAGGACTTTAAAATCCTAAACCCGAACGCAGTTTCCTCATGCGGATGTGGCACTTCATTTTCTGTTTAGGGGTGGAGCAAACTATTAGAGCCCAATACCTGTAAAGGCATGGGCTCCGAATAGTATATTTACATCATCAGATGTGATTAAGCTGCTTTTTTGAGGCTCCCAGTGTTTTCGCCAATAATATGAACATCTCTTTGAGGATACGGGAATGAAATACCTTCCTTATCGAAAGTAAGCTTGATTTCTTCCAGAAGGTCTGCGTGAACAGTCCAATAATCACCTGCTTTTACCCAAGGCTTAACCACAAAGTTAACGGAATTTTCAGCAAGCTCAGACACGGCAATTTTTGTTGCTGGCTCTTTAAGGATAAGATCATGCTTTTCGACAATTTTAGTCAGAACCTTCTTTACCTTCTTAAGATCATCATCGTATCCAACGCCAATCACAAGATCCACGCGACGCGTAGGCTTTGTCGAATTATTTATAATGTTATTAGAGGTCACCGTTCCGTTTGGAATAATCACCTGTTTATTGTCGCCCGTAGTAAGTACAGTCGTAAATATTGATATTTCCTCAACTGTTCCAGCGACACCCGCTATATCAACCCAGTCTCCAATTTTAAATGGGTGGAATAAAATTATCAGTACGCCAGAGGCAAAGTTTGAAAGTGATCCTTGCAATGCAAGACCAATTGCCAAACCAGCAGCCGCCAAGATTGCAGCAAGTGACGTTGTATCCACGCCGAGCTGACTAAGTGCGGCAATAACAATGAACGCCATTGATAGACCGTACATTATATTCCCAGCAAAAGAGGTCAATGTCTCGTCCATACTTGCCTTAATCATCATTTTCTTAACAAAGCCTATAGCCAATTTTGCAATGCGCTTTCCAATCATAAAGATAGCTATCGCGAGAGCAATCTTTATTCCGTACGACGCAACCGCGTCCATAATCATTTGTGTATCCATGTTCATCATTCCTTATTTAAGTGTTTATGCTTTCTTTTCCCAACTGCCTTTTTCGGATTGCTGCCAATATGTCAGGTCATAGCCTTTTTCTTTGTATGTTTTCCAACGCTCACGGGCAGACTTAACTTCGTTGTTATTTTGACCATTGAGCATTTCACACACAATACCAAATTCTTCCATTTTTGAAGATTCCGCGCCCATTGTCAGAATAAGTGTATCCGCACCAATCGGATTATCATCTTTCGCCGTCAGCCATAAAGGGTCGTGCTCTGGGTGATTGTCATTCTCAATTCCGTGAGGAAGGAATCCATTACGACGGCACACCCAAAGATGCTTACTCATCACTTTAAGTGCGTCTTCATCACTTACTTTAATCACAGCCTTTTTTCCAAGGTTCAGTACACGCTCAAGTAAATCAGGTAATGCCTGTTCCAGCGTCTTTTTCGTGAGGTGGTAAAATCTAACTTCAGTCATTAGCCGTAATTTTCCTTAACAAATGTATCTAAAACACGCACGCCTGCGCCCGTTCCACCCTTTGGTGTTGTTGGTTTTGAGCTGTTAATATAGGCTGTGCCCGCAATATCCAAATGTGCCCATGCGCGTCCTTCATCAATGAAATTTTCCAAAAAGCCCGCTGCAGAACATGAGCCACCATAGCGCCCACCCAAGTTTTTAAGATCAGCAATCGTGCTATCCATTTCCTTACGGTAAGCCTTATCTAATGGCATTCTCCATAATTTATCACCGCTGATATCACTGGCTTTTTCAAGCTGTGACCACATCTCTGGCGTATTCACATATGCACCTGAATATTCATGCCCCAACGCGACCATAATCGCGCCCGTTAGGGTTGCTAGATCAATCACTATTTGTGGGTCATATTCTTGTTGAATATATGTCAGCGCATCCATCAAGACCAAACGACCTTCTGCGTCGGTGTTCAATATCTCTACAGTTTTTCCAGAGTATGCTGTAATAATATCTGCTGGGCGATATGCTTTTCCGTCTGGCATATTTTCTGCCAAGCCAACAACACTCACGACATTTACATTGGCTTTCCTTAGCGCCAGAGACTTCATCAAACCGACAACTGCGGCTGAGCCACCCATATCCATTTTCATGAGGTCCATCCCTGCACCAGGCTTTAATGAGATACCACCAGTATCAAACGTCACCCCTTTTCCGACAAAGCCGAGTGGCTTATCCGATTTATTCGTGGCGCCTTTCCATTCCATAATAACCAAGCGAGGTTGATTCACAGAGGCCATACCGACAGCTATAATTCCGCCCATGCCCATTTTAAGCATCTTCTTTTCATCAAGAATAGTCACTTTCACGCCTAAAGGCTTAAGCTCATCCTTAATTTTCTTTGCAAAACTTTCTGGGTAGAGCATGTTAGGTGGCTCGTTCACAAGATCACGCGCAAGTACAACGCCATCTGCTGCCGCTTGCATCGGAGCGAACATGTCCTTTGATTTTTTGGCATCGTCAGAGACAACTCTTAACTTCAATATCTTTATGTCTTTTGATTTTGCATCTGTTTTGTATTTTACGAATTTGTAACGCGCGAGGTTAAGCCCCATAGAGATATGAGCCCCAACATATGTTTCAAGACTTCTTGTATCCAAGACCACGCTTCCAGCGCCACATGAGGACAATGCCGACGTTAGTTTTCCGCCTGCTGTTTCAAGTTCCAAAGCCTTAAGATCATCTTTTTTGCCGAGACCTAATAAAAGATAGCGTTTGTATAATGTATCTTGTGGCGCTACGAGGGTAAATGTTTGTCCCATTTTTCCTGTGAACTTTTTCTGATCATCTAAATAGTTTTGAATATATGATTTGCGTGCACTCATATGTTCTTGCACAGTCGGAGACATTTTTTTATCTGCAAAAACAGGGATTATAAGCACATCGGCTTTGCTCTTTGGCAAAGATGTTGAGAAAGAAATCTCAGTTGTATTCGCTGTATTCATCATGAGGGGGCTAGTAAACCTTTCATATGTTATTTATAACTCCTAAATAGTGAGCTACGAGAGTCTGGACAACAGATTGCAACAAATAAGACAGATCGGCAAGATGCAGGTTTATAATAGATACATATTTCGAACAACTTTAATCGCCACAGTGTTTATTTCACTTATTCTGGTTGCTGTGACAATGCTCACTCAATCCCTTCGTTTTCTTGAGCTCATTGTCGATTCTGGGGCATCAACATGGTCTTTCTGGCTTTTGACTTTTTTAAACTTGCCAAAGTTTTTTGAGATCATTATTCCGATTGGCTTGGCGACCTCTGTTATCTTTATTCTCAATAAAATGATTCTGGATAGTGAAATATCAGTTTTAAAAGCAACAGGTTTTTCTCATTGGTCGCTTGCGCGTCCTATGGTTGTCCTCGGTTTGCTTTGCTCTCTCTTTCTGCTTCTCATGACGACATGGATTGGACCCATTTCCATTGGCAAAACCAATATGCTTAAACAAGTTCTTAAATCAGAACTGACAAGCCTCATTTTCAAAGATGGGGTTTTTAATGACGTTGGCAACGGACTTACATTTTATATTAGAGAGCTGGACTCTAGTGGTGAGCTTCATGGGCTGATCATTCATGATAGCCGTATTAAGGGAGAGCCTGCAGTTACCATTCACGCAAAGCGTGGGGTTTTAGTAACCTCTGACACGGGCAACAAGATCATTGTTTTTGATGGTGCACGCCAAGATTACAATCCAAAGAACAAGACACTCCAACGCTTAAGCTTTGATCGTTATACAATTGATCTTCCGAAAGAAAAGGAAGCCTCGAAGACACGCACAAGAAAGCCGAAAGAGCGCACGCTTATAGAACTTATTTACCCTCAGAGTGATCCTGATCTTAACGAACATCTGACAGATGAACAGCGCCACATCTTCTTTGCTGAGGCAAATTTACGGATTTTAGGACCCTTCCTTGCATTAACGTATGTCTTTATTGCACTTACAACCCTTCTGTGTGGCTCAATTAACCGCAGAGGGCAAAGCCATAAGATCATCCTTGCAATCGGGCTGATCGTCTTTATTCAAAGCCTTTATATAGCACTTTCAGAGATGGCGACAAAAAGTGATGGTGCGTTGATTGCAACATATCTTCTTGTTTTTCTGCCTATGGGGATTTGTTTCTATATTCTTACGGCAAAAACACGCATCAATAAGGGGAAGGAAGAAACATGAGCACGGCTATTTCTAAAAAAACACTCGCCTTATATACGACAAAAGTTTTCTTGTCGCATATGGCGGTCATAACCTTGGTCTTACTTGGTCTTGTCTTGTTTTTTGATACAATTGAACTGTTACGACGTGCTTCCCATTTTGAGAGCGTTCCACTTCTTCGTGTTCTCCAGATGAGTTTCCTGAAGCTTCCAGAAGTTACGCAGGTAATATCCCCCTTTATCATCTTGTTTAGCTCGCTCTTCACCCTATGGTCTCTTAATTCAAAAAATGAAATCACTATCTTTAGACTTGCAGGTTATTCTGTATGGCAGTTTATATTCCCAATGATCCTGTCCTCTACGGTTATAGGTCTTCTGGTTATCGGAATACTCAACCCTATCGGCACCATTCTGGTTAAGAAATTCAACACCTTGGAGCAAACATACCTGTCAAAAGATGAGAATGAAATTGCGCTTTTTAAAAACGGAATATGGCTCAAGCAACCCTCAGAAAAAGGTTATGCCATCATTCATGCGAAAGAGCTGAACTTTCCATCATGGACACTTGATAATGTGATGGCACTTGCCTTTAACGATGACGATGAGTTTTTATGGCGAATAGACTCGCCAAAAGCATCCCTCCGTGAAGGAGAATGGGCCTTTGAAAACGCACATATCCTCTCTCAAAATGAAGAAGAGCAAAAAGATGTGTCCATCACATTGCCAACAACATTAACGCCTGAAAAGATTGAGAAAAGCTTTTCTTCAACGGAGACAATGTCGTTTTGGCAACTTCCAAAGTTTATTCGGATTTTAGAATCAACAGGATTTGATTCTGCATCGCTTAGAATCCATTTCCAATCCCTTATGGCTCTCCCGTTTTTCTTTGCCTCCCTGATTCTTATCTCTGCATGTGTAACGTTACGCCCGCCACGATCTCAGAATGCGTTTAAAATGGTTGCCATTGGTGTCGGAACTGGGTTTATCCTCTTTTTCCTTGCAAATTTCTTGAAGGCGTTAGGCGCATCCAGTCAAATCCCTATCTTCATTGCTGCATGGTCACCTGTTGCAATAACAGCACTATTGGGCGGGGGCATATTATTGTCCCTTGAAGATGGCTAAAAAACAGATATAGTAAAAAAAACAATTTAAGTTAATGTTTTCCTTACACATACGGAACTATAATATAAAAATGAATATTTTATCGCGCAAAACTATTTCCTCTTTTTTGGTCCTTACTGTCACTCTCGGTCTTTCCGCGTGTGCTACTCCAAACACGACAACAGAGATTTCGGATCCATTTGAAGGAAAAAATCGCGCCGTTCACAGCTTTAACCAAGTCGTGGACAAAGTCGTGGCCGAACCAATTGCAAAAGGATACCGCGCTGCTGTTCCTACGCCTGCACGTAACGGCGTAAGAAACTTCCTTCGTAACTTAAAAACACCTACTCTTCTTGCCAATGAACTTCTCCAAGGGGATCTTTCTGGTGCAGGGAATGTGGTTACACGGGCTTCTGTGAATACATTTATTGGTCTTGGTGGATTATTTGATGTTGCAGGGCATGAAGGCATTGAATACGAATACGAAGATTTTGGACAAACACCTGCTGTTTGGGGCGTTGGACACGGCCCATATTTGGTTGCTCCGTTCTTCGGACCTGGTTCTGTACGTGATTACACAGGACTTGCTGTAGATTCATTTGCAGACCCACTTAATCGTTGGTTGTTTAACACAGGCAAAGACAAGCTTGCCTATGTCAGAACAGCAACAACATTTATCGACACACGCGAGAGCTTACTTGATGTTCTCTCAGACTTGAGAAACAACTCAATTGATTACTACGCTACACTCCGCAGTGTTTATGTTCAGAACAGAAATAATCTTATAACAGATGGTGAAGCCTCAGCCGCATCATTACCTGACTTCGATTAAAACTGTTATACAGCGCATATTTCCAAGTTTTTTCATGTAGAGTTTGACTCTTATGTCCCGAATACATATATAAAGGGGAAAATAGGTTGCAAATATGATTAAAATTATACAAAAAACATACTTTATCCCTACGCTTATTGTTGCGGGAATGGTTTCATTTCAGGCGCATAGCTTTCCTCGTTATTCAGGAGAAAGCATCGTGCCAACAAGCACGGCGTTGATTCAAACCTCTACATCACAAGAAAAAGGGGCTTATACTTTTGTAGAATCAATGACAAACAATGGTCTTGCCTTTATTTCTAACAAAGACCTCACAAAAGCTCAAAAATCCAAAAAATTCAAACACCTTCTAAATAAAAGCTTTGATATCAATGCTATTGGTAAGTTTGCTGTCGGGCGGTACTGGCGTCAAATGGATGCCAAACAAAAAAGTGAATATCTAAAGCTCTTCAGAGAAATGCTTATCAGTGTTTATTCCAAACGCTTTAATGAATATCAAGGACAAGACGTAGAGCTCTTTGATACAGTGCCTCTTAGCGAGAAAGATACGCTTGTTAAATCTAAGATTATTGATCCAGAGGGTGGTCCAGATGTTCCCGTTGATTGGCGCGTCCGCTACAAAAACGGCTCATATAAGATTATAGATGTCTTGGTCGCGGGTGTGAGTATGAGCGTTACACAACGTTCCGACTTTTCATCTGTCATTCAACGTGGTGGCGGAGACGTGAGTATTCTTATCAATCACCTCAAAAATTAATATTTAACCCCGTTTTATGGGAAAACACACGTTTCTCTCTTGCCTGCACATAGGGTAAATGAAATAATATGTACAAACTAATGGAGATATATTTTTATGTACACCCCAGACCATGCTGCTTCAGAAGCTCAACCCGTGAATACAGATGTAGACAAGGAACTCGAAAAGAAAGCTTATTTTAAAAGTATTTCAGTTCATTGTAATCAATATAAAGAAGCAAGTACCTCACGTAGTCTTATTCAATTTTTTGTAACATGTACTCTGTTTTTGGTTTCCGCTGTTGCGATGATTATGGCATTCGCTTCTGGTGCATGGCTGATATATGGCCTTCTCCTTCTCCCAACATCAGGATTTTTGGTACGCTTATTTATCATGCAACATGATTGTGGGCATGGCGCATTCTTTAAAACCCCAAAAGCAAATGATTTGCTGGGACGTTTTATAAGCATTCTGACATGGACTCCTTTTTATTACTGGAAGCGTATGCACAACATTCATCACGCAGGATCGGGAAACCTTGATCGCCGTGGATATGGTTCAATTGAAACGCTTACAACAAGCGAGTATAAAGCGCTCTCTAAGTCAGACCGTTTCAAATACCGTTTGTACAGAACACCGCTTATTCTTTTGGGTTTGGGCACACCACTTTTCATTATCATTGGGCAACGTTTTCCGATGACACAACCTTTCTTACACCCAGAGACAGCCAAGAAGATTAATTTCTCCGGAAGTAACGTTCTTAAAAGTGTTCTTTGGACCAACCTCGTTCTTGCTATTATTTATGGAATAATCGGTCACTTTGTTGGTTATGTAACGATCTTAGCAGCGTACCTTCCTATTGTTGTTGTCACAGCATGGGGCGGCGGATGGTTATTTTACATCCAACATCAATTTGAAGACACATATTGGGATCAATCAAAAAAGTGGAGCTATAATGAAGCCGCTTTGATGGGAAGCTCATACTACGACCTTCCTAAAGTTCTTCAGTGGTTCACTGGTAACATTGGTATTCACCATGTTCATCACCTTAATGCATCAATTCCTAACTACAGATTGCAAGAGTGCCTAGATGACCTTCCTGAGCTGAAAAATATCAATCGTATTACAATTAAAGACAGCTTTAAATGTGCAAAATGGGCGTTATGGGATGAAGAGGCAAGAAAGATGATTTCTTTCTCAACACTCAAAGAAAAAGCGGCATAAGCCGCTTTTTTACTATTTAGCACTCGAGACGATTAGCTCTATTTACAAGCCTGCTTTTAACTTCTTCTCTAGCTGACCCAATAAATCTTGTGCTTCTGTATCTGTCAGACTCTCTGGTGCATTCTCTGCAAAGCTAAGCGCGCGACTCCATTGAAAACGTGCTTCATGCTTTCGTCCAACCTTCCAATATGCATCCCCCAAGTGATCATTCACGGTTGGGTCTTCAGGAAGAAGCTCTACGGCATTCTCTAAAGGATCAACAGCACGGTTATATTCACCAAGCTTAAAATATACCCACCCAAGAGAATCAACAATGTAGCCATCATCTGGGCGCAAACTCACGGCCTTTGAAATCATGCTCAACGCATCATCCAAGTTTTTTCCTTGGTCTGCCCAGCTATACCCCAAGTAATTCAAAACATAAGGGTGGTTTGGTTCAAACGTAAGGGCTTGTTGTAAATCCTGCTCTGCCTTATCCCAATCGTTTAAACGCTCATAAATAATTCCACGAGAATAATACAACCCCCAGTATTCTTTTGGAGTATCATCACCGATCATATCAAAGGCAGCATTATATGCCTTTAATGCGCGCTTATAATCATCATGACTACGTGCTAAATCACCGATTTGCATTTGTAGCTCTATGCTATCTTCTAGGCGCGAAACTTTCTCTAAAGTTTTAAGCGCATCTTCAGACCGCCCAGCATATTCTTGAAGCTCTGAGACCTGCATCTGTGCCTGAACGAAACGTTCAAAGTCATTTTCTGTGATCGTTTCAAAGAAAGCGATTGCCTCATCATATTGTTCATATTGAGCGGCAACATAGGCAAGCAACAAATTAGCATCTTCCAATTCTGGATCGAGGTTAAGAGCAAGGTGCGCAAATATTCGCGCGCTATCCAAACTTTGTTCCCTAAAGAGAAGCATGCCAACGTCTAAAATCGCCATCGCAGACCCCTTCTCAGGGTTTTTAATTTTTTTAAACAGGTCGTTTTGTGGAATATCATTCCCATCCTCTAATAAGCTAATTTTAGCATTCAACTCTTTATGATCAGGTTTCTTGCTTTGTACGTCTTGGTATAAAGACAGCGCACGACCGCTATACCCATTTCGTACCATGATGTCCGCGATATCAATCAAGCTCTGTGCATTCAATCCAGTTCTCATAAGCTTAACATCAATAACTTTCTTTAAGTAATCCTTATCACCTGAATAATCCGCCCCTAAAATAAGGTGGTATAATTCCTGTCCAGAGAGCTTTTTTACGATTTTTGGATTTTTTTCCTGACCAAAAACCATCCAATTTTTAATGATTGGTTTGATTAAATCGGCCATACCACCTGACGACATAGACTCTATAATTTCTTGCGCCTTTTTGAAATCGTGTTTACGAATATGAGGAAGGGTTGAAACAAGAACGGAGAGAGGATTTTGTTCTTCCTTAGAAAGGTTTTTTGCATAGTAATGCGCATCATCGATCTTACCAGCACCGAGATTCAAGACCATTGCCCTCTTCTCAAGTAAGCCTCTGTAATCCCTGCTCATTGATGGATTTTCACCTATGAATTTATTTATATGAATGCTTGCAGACTCCCAGTCATTTACGTACTGGGCATGTTGCGCAATCATGTAGCTCCCTGATGCTGTCTTTACATTTAAAGGTCTCGCCTTGCGCGCGTCAAAGAACTCTAAATATTTTTGCTCTTTTTTAGCTTCTTGCTTCGGGTTATCCGAGTCAAAACATCCAGTCAGAGAGAGCAAGGCCGTTGTAATAAACAGTGTTTTCAGTGTATTTTTCATCAAAGTTATATCCTTAAATTTACATTCCTGAATAATTTGGACCACCGCCCCCTTGTGGGACCGTCCAATTAATGTTTTGTGCGGGGTCTTTAATATCACATGTTTTGCAGTGTACGCAATTTTGGGCGTTAATTACAAATTTGGGAGTGTCCGTATCAAGATCTTCAAACTCATACACACCTGCAGGGCAATAGCGCTGTGACGGTCCTGCAAATTTTGTTAAATTCTCAGAGACAGGAATATCTTTATCGGTAAGCACCAAATGAGACGGCTGATCCTCGTCATGATTGGTATTTGACAGATAAACTGATGATAATTTGTCAAACGTTAACGTGCCATCTGGCTTTGGATAATCAATGATCTCTGCCTTATCGGCTGTGATGAATTGATCATGGTCGGAATGATTCTTTAATGTGTAGGGCAACATCCACCCGCCAAAGGTTTGGAATGCGGCATGGAAGAACCCAAACCAGAACCCTTTATGAAAACCTGGGCGAATATTGCGCACTTTATAAAGCTCTTTTCTAAGCCAGCTTTCTTCAAAGAGGTCTGTGTAGCCTGTTGCCTCAACTTCGCTGTTACCTATGGCTACAACCAAGGCTTCTGCACCGAGCATTCCCGACTTAATCGCCGCATGGTTTCCTTTTATCTTTGGAACATTCAGGAAGCCTGCGCTGTCTCCAACCAAAAGACCCCCAGGGAATGTTAGTTTAGGTAACGATTGATACCCACCCTCTACAATCGTCCGCGCTCCGTATGATATACGCTTTCCACCTTCTAAATATTTTCGAATTTCTGGGTGTGTTTTGTAACGTTGCATTTCATCAAACGGGGATAAATACGGATTTTGATAATCCAAACCAACCACAAAGCCAACCGAGATAAGGTTGTCTGCCATATGATACATCCAAGACCCACCATAGGTTTTGGAATCCATAGGCCATCCTGTTGTATGAACAATTAAGCCCTCTTGATGTTTTTCGGCAGGAATTTCCCACACTTCTTTTACACCAAGCCCATATGTTTGTGGATCTGAGTTTTCACGTAAGTTGAATTTTTGAATCAGTGATTTGGTAAGCGACCCATGACAGCCTTCCGCAAATACCGTGTGCTTGGCATGAAGTTCTACACCCGGTTCGAACATCTCTGTGCGTTCACCAGATTTACCAATTCCCATATCACCCGTTGCGACACCTTTGACCGCGCCATATTCATGATAGAGGACTTCCGAGGCTGCAAACCCTGCAAAGATTTCCACGCCAAGCGCTTCAGCTTGCTCGCCAAGCCACCGCCCAAGTGCGCCAAGGCTTATAATATAGTTGCCGTGATTTTTCATTTGAGGCGGAGTTGGTAGTGTTACCGCCTTATTTTCTGTCAAAAACATGAATTTATCTTTGCCTGCCTTGGTTTTCAAGGGTGCGCCTTTTTCTTTCCACTCAGGAATAAGCTCATCTAAGGCGTGCGTTTCAAATACAGCACCAGACAAAAGGTGAGCTCCAATTTCAGAACCTTTTTCAAGGACACAGACGGAAAGAT
>JAESUK010000177.1 GCA_016763095.1 Alphaproteobacteria bacterium | reverse complement strand
TAGAAACTGATTCGTTTCTTCTCCCACCTATCTGGTCCTTTCAAAAATGGTACAATCTACACAAAAGTTAAAAACAGTCTCAAAAAGAGCACCCCAAAAAGATGTCGGCGATGACCGACTCTTAGTTTTGCCGACAGGTTATTTAGGTTTTCTTGGAAAGCGCGCATGTAAAGCCTTGGGTGTGACAGCCGCCGCGGCAAAGAAAACACATGTAAGCGAGCTCTTTCAATTCGTATCTGAAGATGATGCGCTTATCTCTTCTCCGTTCAACTTAAAAGAACATGTTGATCATTGGATGCAAACCATTCGTCCCGGTGCGCAAAAGCTTCTGAACAAAAAGGGTAAAGAGGTTATCTTCCAATTTGATCAGGTGATATCGGACGGCACAATACTCGTCGTGGCGAGCTATGTAGAAAGTGGAACTGTGCCAGACGGAGCACCTCTATCTGCGTGGATCGAAGAAACACTTGTGACACAATCACCAACAAAACCAAAAAACACAATCGCTCCATCAAATAATGTGACGCAGATACAAGCTCAATCACTGGGTCAGGTACGAGGAATAAGCGCACAAGAAGGCGTAAATCCTCAGATTTTCTTGGACATGTCGAATGACCTTATGGTGACATGTACACCGAAAGGTGGCTTTCAAAGTGTAAATGGGCGTTTTACAAAAATGTTGGGGTATGATCAAGACCAGCTTCAAAGCTTATCCATCATTGATATCATTCATCCCGATGATCGTGCACAAGTGCGCCCTGTTCTGATCAATATGTTTGATGAAGACGCACCACAAGGTCAGACCGTTGATTTTGAAGCACGTATCGTGTCCCGTCAGGGCAAAGCATATCCAATGGAATGGCGCTTAAGTGTAACGGAAAATGCGGTATATATGGTTGGACAAGATGTGTCCAAGGCCAAAGAAAATGAAGCCGCCCTTATCAGTCAAAAAGAACATTTATCAGAAGCACAAGCCATTAGCCACATGGGGCATTGGACATGGCATATGGGCACACATCAAATTGATTGGTCAGATGAAATTTATAGAATATTTGGCGTTGAAAGCGATGACTTCACACCGACAATAGAGCTGATAAACAAAAAGCTCCATCGCCGTGATATAGGGCGCGTCATGCAAGCGTTTCAACGTGCTATGATTGAAAAGCGTGATTATGAAATGGAGTTTTCAATAAAACGCTCATCAGGAGAAGATCGTTATATTAAGTGCCAAGGGCGTTGTAAGCTAAACGAAGATGGTGAAGTTGTGTCCCTGTTTGGTGTGATGCAAGATGTCACAGAACAAATTGAACATGAGCGCGCCTTGCAGTCTGCGAAAGAGTCTGTAGAACGCGCATATTCTGCAAAATCACAATTCCTTGCAAATATGAGCCATGAACTTAGAACACCATTGAACGCGATCATTGGCTTTTCAGAAATGATGCAACGCCAACTTCTTGGTCCAATAGGGAACGAAAAATATTTAGATTACATCACAGGTATTCGTGAAAGTGGTGAACACCTTCTTGATCTTATCACCGATATTTTGGATATGTCCAAAATCGAAGCGGGTAAGTACGAGCTCATATGTGAAGACGTGAACATCAGTAAAGTGATCAAGCTCTCTGTTCATATGATGGAAGGGCGCGCCCTTGATGGAAGTATTAAGCTTAAAACAAACCTTGCGAAAGCCGATGTTCATGTGACAGCTGACCGTCGTGCCATTATGCAGGTGCTTTTGAATTTATTGTCAAATGCAGTGAAGTTCACAAAAGAAAACGGCGAAATCACAGTGTCTTGCAAGAAGCTTAAGGATACGATCAAAATTGTAGTAGAGGATAACGGTATCGGTATTCCTGCGATGAAGCTAAACACAATCACAAATCCGTTTGAACAAGTGTCCAATCAATATACTCGTGATCACGATGGGTCTGGGCTTGGCTTGGCGATCACCAAAGAGCTTGTAGAGCTTCATGGTGGAAATATGAACATTGAATCAAAGGTCAATGTTGGAACATCCGTGGTCATCACACTTCCAAATAAATAATTTTAGAAAGAGTGATTTATATTAAGCCTTTAATATAAATTGTAACGAGCGACTGCGAAGCGGGCGTATGCCCGAAGCACCCATATCAGTTTGTGGGTGTTTGAACGCAGGTTGTAATATTCTTATTACAACCGACTACATGTCTTATGCCGAGGTAGATTCTTTGCCCCAGCATTCTTGAAGCCCTTCGCGAAACGTAGGGTATTTAAGTGTAATTCCCAGCTCTTCTTTAATGAGCTTGTTGCTGATCCGCTTATTGTCCGAGTAAAAACTCTCCGTCATTGGTGCGAGATTTGCATATTCAATATCAATAAGCGGTGGTTCTTCAACCCCCATTATGCGCGCTGCTTCAGAAATAACTTCATGGCTTGGTGCGGGTTCATCATCACTGACATTGTAAATAGCCCCAGGATTTGGCTGAAGCATTGATGCCGCCAAAATTTGGCTGATATCATCAATATGAATACGGTTAAAGACATGATCTTCTTTATAGATGCGACGTGCAATACCTGCATTGATTGAATCAATGGCACTGCGTCCTTGTCCGTAGATACCAGCAAGTCGGAATATGTGGACAGGTGCATCATAGCGCTTAAACAAGGATATCCATTGCTCTTCAGCTTTGGCGCGTCGTGTACCACGTATGGTTGATGGACGTACTTCAGAAGTTTCATCCACCCAGTTCCCATAACGATTACCGTATACGCCTGCCGTTGAGAGATATCCAATCCATTCAAGCGTATCTAGGCTTACGATGTCACGAAGGTATGATCTAAAAATAGGACATCCCAAGTTTTTAGGGGGAGCTGAGATGAGGAGATGCGTTGTGCCTTTAATAAGGGATCCAATATCACCAATAACACGCTCTTGGTCTTGAACAAGAAGGGACACATCACGCTTTTCAAAGCGCTGGCCTTTATCAAGGTCACTCGTTGTACCTGAAATTTGCCAAGAATTATCAGTATTCTCTGATCTTAAATATTGCTCTAGATGGTCGCAGGTATACCCGAAACCAAAACAAAATAACTTTTTATTACTCATATACTCCGCCTGAATATAATTAACATTGTACGATGAAGAACTAAAAATTTACGTCTTCATAGTGTTTGGACGGAACAAATCCAGGAATACGATCTTCAAGAAGGGGTTTGAAGCTTGGACGCGATTTAATACGGGCATACCAATCGCGCGCAGGATGATGTTCATCCCAAGGCACGTCGCCCATGTAGTCAATCGCTGAGAGATGTGCAGCAGCGGCGATATCAGCCAGCGAGAAATCATCGCCCGCAAGCCACTGACGGCGCTCTGTTAAAAACCCAATATAGTCCAAGTGATAATGAATATTCGCATGTCCTGCACGCACAGATGGACCATGTGGTTCACCAAGATGCAAAACGCGTTTCATTAGTTTTTCACCAAATAGATTATCTGTAACTTCTCGATTAAATTTGACGTCAAACCACCCAACAAGACGTCGAACCTCTGCACGCTGTACAGGGTCTTGACCGAGAAGAGATATCTCTGGATATACTTCTTCAAGATATTCGGAAATCACCGCACTGTTTGAAAGTGTTGTGCCATCCGGTTCCACGAGAACGGGAACATCACCAGCAGGGTTTAACGCCAAAAATTCGGTGCGTCTTTCCCATACCTTTTCAATTTCCAAATTAAAATCGAGTCCTTTTTCGGAAAGAAGGAGTCGCACTTTTCTGGAAAAGGGCTGTAGCCATAAATGATAAAGCGTTCTCATAGCCAAGGACTATATCAGATTTTGCTAAAAAAGTCAGAGGAATTATCACGGATTTATTTTACAAAAGGGAGCATGCGTTTGATGGTCTCATCTTTGTCAATAACGTGATGTTTGATCGCGCCCAAGACATGTAAGGCAATCACTGCAATTAGAGCATATCCCCCAATTTCATGTATTTCTGCAAGCCATTCTCCTCGGACTTCATTTTTATCAACGAGCGCGGGAAGGGTAAAGAGCCCGAACACAGAAACTGGATAGCCATATGAAGAAGACATAGCCCATCCAGAGAGAGGCATAGATAACGCCATGATATACAAGATACCATGCACAACTTTAGAGAGTATTTTTTCCCATACCTGATGTGTGCTTAAAGATTTTGGATAAGTGCTTATCATACGCCAAGCAACACGGAGTACCATAAGCATAAGAACAATTGTACCAATAGATTTATGAATGCTGTAAAGCTGCATTTTATTGCCCGTGGGCCCGTCATAATCTAAGCCTTCCATATAAAGACCAACAGCGATGAGACCGATAATGGCAAAGCCAACAACCCAATGTAGGAGTTTTGCCGGTGAATTGTATTTTTCCATGCGTAATCTTTTTGTTAGAGGTTTAGATTATAAAGATAGATCGCGGATAGGCATCCGACAAGACCTATAATCCAATTAAGTGTTCCATACGCCCACCAGAGTGCTTTGTTGGTAAGAAGCTCTTCTCTGCTTTTATTTTTAAGCTTGAGGGAAATAATATGCATTCCCAAAGCAAACCCTAAAATAAAACCGATTGTTCCTGCGACATAGACCATGATCATAATTTAATGTAGTGTCGTGAAAAAACCAAGAGGGAATGTATGCTCTTATTTCATATTATTATTCTGGCTGTTGTGCAGGGTATTACAGAATTTCTACCAGTAAGCTCTAGCGGTCATCTAACATTGATTCACGGTCTTGTGGATGGAGAAAATGTTGTCGCACAATATGAAACAAACCACATATTCGATATCGCGGTACATGTTGGAACATTGCTTGCTGTACTGATATATTTTTGGAAAGATGTTATGCGCATGATGGTTGGCTTAGTGTGTTTTCACAGGGCTGATAAAAGAACAGATGGCATTATGGCGCTTCAAGTTGGCGTTGCGTCTATTCCCGTGATTATTGCAGGGTATTTACTTCACCTTTGGTCGCCAGATTTTCTAAGTGCGGTTCAAGTGGTCGCATGGACAAGTATTATTTATGCCATATTCCTATGGATTGCAGACAAAAAACCAGTCACTCAGAAAACCATAGAGACACTGAGCTGGCGCGATGCATTGCTTATTGGTGTGTCTCAAGCACTTGCGCTTATTCCAGGAACAAGTCGTTCGGGCGTGACCATGACCACCGCACGCTTTTTGGGCTATAGCCGTACAGAAGCCGCGCGCTTCTCTATGTTTTTGGGGATGGTGGCGTTAACAGGCGCGGGACTTCTTGGGGCTTTGGATGTGGATTGGAGCAATGCTCAGCTTGGCATGGATATAGGCTTGGCTGTTGTGCTCTCATTCTTCTCTGCCATCATTGCCATCGCCTTGATGATGCGGTGGCTCGCCAAGGCAAGCTTTGCACCGTTCGTGGTGTATCGCTTGATTTTTGGAATTGTGCTCTTAGCTATGATTTATATGAGATAAGCTCTTGATCTAAGTGCTCAGTTTAAGCCCCACCTAAACAACGACTTGCTACGTATTTAAGAACTTTTGTGCAGCTCTCAGAATCGTCATGACTTGTGCATTGCTCTTCGACCCATTTCACACTTTTCATTGCAGAATCCGTTGGGACTTCTTCGCAGTATTTTTTGTCGAACTTTGCGGTCATTGCGCACCCTTTTGCGAAATCAGAAGGCACAATTGAGCACTCTGTCACACGACATTCGATGATCATTTCCATCGCACGGTTATTGCACTCTGACATGGTGTGTTTTTGTCCATATTCTTGACCTTTAAGCTGAGAGGCTTCATCACCACACCCACTTAAGAAAAAAACGGCAAATAATAAAGGGAGGAAAGAGAGTTTCATCATGCTGTGTGCTCCTGTTGCATTTGTGTTTTGATGTCTGCGTAAGCCCAGTCCATCCAAGGAAGCAATGCTTCAATGTCTGATGTCTCGACCGTTCCACCACCCCATATACGGAAACCGATAGGGGCTGTTTTATACGCGTTAAAATCTTTTCCAACATTCTCTTCATCAAGTGTCGTAAGAATTGATTTAACGCATGTTGCTTGTTCGCTTACGGATAGGCTTTCAAACCATGGATCTGTGATCTTTAAACAAATAGAGGTTGATGAACGGATGCTTTTATCTTCTGTCAGGAAGCTGGCCCAGTCACTTTGTTCAACCCAGTTCTCAACGGCTTTTAAATTAGCGCGTGAGCGTGCAATCATGGCAGGAAGTCCGCCGATGTCTTTAACCCAGCTTAGCGTGCTGAGGCAGTCTTCAACCGCAATCATGGAGGGGGTATTAATGGTCACGCCTTTAAATAGTCCCTCATTAAGTTTGCCGTTTTTTGTCATACGGAAGAGCTTCGGAAGCGGGCGATCGGGTGTATAGCTTTCAAGTCTTTCAACCGCACGTGGCGAAAGGACAAGCATACCGTGAGCAGCTTCACCACCCAAAACTTTTTGCCATGACCATGTTGTAACATCCAATTTATTCCAATCCATGTCATAAGCAAACATTGCGTATGTCGCATCGCAAATAGATAGACCTGCACGATTCTCATCAATCCAGTCATGGTTAGGAATGCGCGCGCCTGCTGTTGTTCCGTTCCATGGGAAGACGACGTCATGATCCCAGTTCACTTGTGAAAGGTCGGGGAGTTGTCCGTACGGTGCATCCAAAACGCGGGCATTTTCAAGCTTTAAATGTTCCATTGTATCAACAGCCCAGTCTTGGCTAAAGCTCTCCCATGCCAGCACATCAACACCACGACATCCAAGCATAGACCACATCGCCATTTCAACTGCGCCTGTGTCAGAAGCAGGAACAATCGCGATTTTGTAATCATCTGGAATGCCTAAAAGCTTACGATGATTTTCAAGAAGATAGAAAAGTTTAAGCTTACAATCGGATGATCTGTGTGAGCGCCCAAGGAGAGCCTCTTTCAGAAAGTCAGTAGACCATTCAGGGTGCTTTGTGCAGGGACCAGATGAAAAATTTGGATTGTTAGGTTTGCGTGATGGTTTTGACATGTTTTACCTCTGGCTGTACCGTGGAAATGAATTTATAAAATGTAATTTCTATAAGAACTCTACCGCCTTTTATTGTAGGATAAAAGACAAGAAGTCGAATCGTCTAAAAAAACAATCTAGTACTGCTATTTTAATGCCAAACACATACTTTTTAACCCTTGTCGCCTCGAATACACCATTGAGTGAATCTATCATTGGTGGTGTAGAGTTGATATTGTTAGATCATGGTTTGAAGGGCGATGCACCACGTACCTGGCTCTCAGAAAATAAGGCACTTGATATCGCGTTGCCTAAAAAGCCAGATGAAACGCTTTTAGATGATATAAAAAATATTTTAGAACATGTGCGGATCGACCACTTCATAAGTCCTAAACAGGATCGCCGTAAAAAACTCCTCATCGCAGACATGGATAGTACAATCGTTGCAGAGGAAACTTTGGACGAAGTCGCTGCAGAGTTTAAATTAAGACCGATGATATCTGCCATTACTCAAAGTGCGATGCGCGGGGAGATTGATTTTGATTCTTCATTAAGAAAACGTGTGGCTTTATTGGCAGGGAAGCCAATTAAAACAATGGAAAAAGTGCGCGATAATACAATACTAAATGCGGGTGCAAAGACCTTGGTTGGCACAATGCGCCGTCATGGCGCTAGGTGTGTCCTAGTGTCAGGCGGTTTTACGTACTTTACCTCGAGCGTGGCACAACGTTGCAATTTCCATCACCATCATGGAAATGATCTACCGCATAAGGATGGTAAAATTACAGGTTTTCTAAATGGTCCAATTTTAAATCCAAAAGCCAAGCTTGCCTTCATGAAGGAATATATGACGCCAATGCGATTAAAGCCACGCCAAGTGATGGCAATCGGTGACGGGGCAAATGATAAAGACATTATAAAATATGCAGGACTTGGGATTGGCTATTATCCAACACCAGTCCTTGAAAAGGCGACACAAAATGTCATACGCTATGGTGACCTAACCGCGGCTCTTTATGCGCAAGGGTTTAAAGAAAAAGAATTTAGACGCCCATCACCACACAAGTTAGCGCTTCGAGAAGAATAAACCCCAAAAGTATTAAGACGAAACAAGGTAAAAACAGATGGCATCATATAAAGACAGTTACAAATATACAGATGAAGAACTAGACGATCTGATTAAAAAGTACTGTACAGATTTTACGCAAAATGTCCGCAATGACATGTATGATCCAATCACAGGACGTGACCGTGAAATAAAGGAAATGGTTTTAATCTTGCTTCAAAAAGGTCGTAAAAATGTGATGCTTCAAGCCCCTGCTGGGGTAGGTAAAACTGCAATGTGCGTGGGGCTTGCGCAACAAATTGTTGCAGGAACTGTGCCTGATCTTTTAAAAAATGCACGTCTTCTCGAACTTGATTTGGCATCCATGGCAGCGGGAACGGCAGGTATGTCAGAGTTTCAGGGGCGTTTTGTGCCTGTTCTGAAAGGTGTAGGAGAACGGGCTCGTGATCCTGACTATCCATTGATTATTCTGTTTATTGATGAGGTGCATCAAATTATGCCTTCATGTGAAGGAAGCTCGTATAAAGGATTGTCCGAGGTAATGAAGCCTTATCTAACCTCAGGTGCGCTCAACGTGGTCGGCGCGACAACAAAGGATGAATATCGCTTGTACATTGCGGTTGACCCTGCGATGGATCGTCGTTTTCAAAAAGTTGATTTATCTGTGCCAACAGCAGATGATACGTTCAATATCTTGATAAACCTTAGAAGAAACTTTATAAAACATCACAAAATTGAGATCTCAGATTTAGCCCTTCGTGTCCTCATTCACATGACCGAAGAATATATGAGAAAAAGAAATCAACCTGATAAATCCATCATGACAATGGATTCCGCATGCGCATGGCACGTGATGAACCACGGTTCTGACAATCAAGAATTAAGCCTCGACTCTATCTATAAGATCATTGAGCGAGAAACAGGAATTCACGTGGACGCTCTTTCTATCTCCCAAGAAAAACTTGATGAGTATACCGCGATGAACGAGGCCGCAACGAAAAAACGTGAAGAGGCTGAGGCAAAAGCTGAGGCTGGTGATGGCAGCGCCACAGACGCATCCGAGGACGTGTCTGAAGCCACGCCAGAGAAAGACACATCAAGCGTTACTCCAGAGGCTTCAGAAGAAGCCCCTAAGGAATAGCAATCAACTGCTCTCAATTCTTAGTTACACAGGGACGTAGTCCGCGAGACCGCTTAGTTCCCAAGACTGCTTAATCCAATGTAACGTAAACAGAAATCCAGTTTCTCTCTTGTCTATGCTTACACGTCGGGGACGTTAAGCTGTGAGATCGCGGAAGGGACATCCCATTCGCACGATATACTTTTTGAATATCTCGTAATTTTTTTTGTAGTTTCTCCACCGCTTGATCTACGGAATCGCCCGTACATTCAGCTTTGGGAAAGGCATCTGATGATGCGCTATACAAATCATGACCCACATTGTCATTTTTTGAAATTGGAAAACATTCAATCCAATAGCCTGTATCAACCATTGTATGCTCCTTTTACACAGTTTTTAAAATCCATTTTGTTTTGGTATTGTCTGAGTATATAGCATAGAAAAACCAAAAAGTGTAGTAAAATCTATACGTTAGTAATATATGCAATAAAACTTATAAAAACCACAACTATACATTATGGTAAGTTTAAGCGGTTATAAGCGTTGAGAGGCTTCAACCGTAAGGCGGGCTTTGTTTAGCGTATAGAAATGGATATGGGGCACTTTATTTTGTTTTAAACAGTCCACTTGAGCGTTTAAAATGTCCTGTGCGACCTTATATGCGTCTTCTGGATTATCATCTAAACCATCAAACTTTTCATCCAACCAACTTGGAATTGTTGTATTACACCGCGCCGAAAAATTCTTCATAGATTTGAAGTCGTGAATAGGGAGAAGCCCTGGAATAATCGGTGTGGTAATACCCATTTTACGGGCTTGGTCTACGAACTCATAGAAGATATCGTTATCAAAAAAGAACTGCGTAATTGCCCGCGTTGCCCCTGCATCACATTTCTTCTTCAATGCAATCAGGTCTGCGTCTAATGACGGTGCATCTGGATGTTTCTCTGGATAAGCCCCAACGCTGATTTCAAAAGGGTGACGGGCAAGTAAGCCCTCAACAAAATCACTGGTATATTGAAAATATGCGATGTCTGTATCCAATGGCCATTGAAGATCGTCTGGCATATCTCCACGCAAGGCGACAATGTGTCTGATTCCAAGCTTCCAAATTTCATCGGCAAAATTGTTCATCTCCTCAATCGGAGTATTAATGTATGTAAGGTGCATTGCGATTGGCGCGCTGATTTCTTTTTGCATACGTGCAATCGTGTCCAATGTACCCTCGCGTGTAGCGCCACACGCTCCGTACGTCACTGTCATAAAGGATGGGTTACATCGTGCTAGTTCAGGCACTGCAGACCATAGTTGATCCGCCATCTTATCCGTTTTTGGCGGAAAGAATTCAAAACTAAAGCTTGGGTGATTATTTGGTGTGTCAGTGTTCATAGAAACTATGGTAACACATCAAAAATCATTGAAAAGTTAAACTGTTACTCACCAATAAGAGGGTCAACATAACGTCGGCGCGTATCCCATGGAAAGCGCACCCACGTATCTTGTGGCACACCGCGTTGGAAAAGATCCAGCTGGTCTTCTCCTTCAGGTTTCGCAAAGACAGCAACGAACATACAGTTCTTTGTATGAGGTTTCAAAAACCGTAATGTAGAGCCTGTATCAACAAGGTCTTCAATCACAAGCGCATTTTCCAAAAACTCAGGGCTAGCCTTCTTAATGAAGACAGGTTTTTTGATGTCTTGTGCTTGCTTGCCTGCATAGGCAGCAATACCGACATTCTCAATCGCCTTGATGTTAAGTTCGCGTGAAAGGATACCCGTTGCAAAAAGTCCGCCACGTGTGACACATAAAATTTTGTCAAACGTGCGACCTTCCGCTTTGATACGGTACGCAAGATCAACGCATCGATCTTGAAATTCATCCCATGAAACATATAAGTCATTTTGATACATGGATCGTTTCTAATATAAATATGGCTCTAAGTACAAGAAAATTCTTTCAATAGAGGCATTAAACAGCTATGACATGGGGGCAAATGGGTACCCCTACATTATAAAGTATAGAAACCATAGGCACATGACAGACTTCACAAAAAATCACGATCATATCCTCATCATTGACTTCGGATCACAAGTCACACAGCTCATCGCACGCCGTGTCCGCGAAAGTGGCGTATATTCTGAGGTTTGGCCGTTTAATCAAACAACAGTTGAAAAAATAAAAGCCTATAATCCTCGCGGAATTATCCTCTCAGGTGGACCTTGTTCCGTGACTGAGGCAGACAGCCCACGCGCGCCAGAAGGTCTCTTTGATATGGGGCTTCCAATTTTTGGAATTTGCTATGGTCAACAAACAATGGTGCAACAACTTGGCGGAAATGTCCGCGCAGGAAATGGGCATGGCGAATTCGGTCGTGCTTACGTAGATGTCACAGGGCACAACAAATTGCTTGATGGCGTTTGGGACA
Organism: Alphaproteobacteria bacterium; assembly: GCA_016763095.1. GTDB lineage: Bacteria > Pseudomonadota > Alphaproteobacteria > Micavibrionales > Micavibrionaceae > UBA1850. The sequence continues at coordinate 175 of JAESUK010000177.1, read as the reverse complement.
AAGGCGCACATGAAGAAGTATGGATGAGCCACGGCGACAGCGTCGACGCGCTCCCAGACGGCTTTGAAGTGGTTGCAACATCCGAAGGCGCACCGTTCGCGGTGATTGCTGATGAAAGCCGTCAATTCTATGCCGTACAATTCCACCCAGAAGTTGTACATACACCGCATGGAAG
>JAESUK010000176.1 GCA_016763095.1 Alphaproteobacteria bacterium | reverse complement strand
GAGATTAATGGCGCGACAAGCGAAGCTACGCATATTTGGGACTCCAATACATCGCTATTCAGTGCTTATAAAACTTTGATGATCCAATATCACCATATGTTTGAGATTGGCTATAAGAATAAGAAACGTGGAAAAGTGCCAATGCCCCTTAAAGAAGTTCTTGCTAGAATTAAGAAGGGTGATGATCTTATTCATAACTACCCCGTCACGCATTAAAATCAGGGCTTATTACTGCCTTTGGAAGCACGAAACAGACGATCATTGATCGCCATGCCGACCCCTTCATTTGGAACATTCATAACGGCAATGCCTTTAAACTTTTCGTTGTCTAAGTCACGCATATAGGAAAACAGGTTCTTCGCTGCCTCTTCAAGATCGGCGCTTTCGCTTAAATTTTTAATTTGATCTTCTGGGAACGCAGAAACTGCACCTCCCGTTTTTATGCCCATGAACTTTGTTCCTCCAAAGGCAAGAAGCGCTTCATCCGCATCTACATCAATGGCATTCATTCTAAGCGGAATGGTTGGGGCATAATGCTTTAAAAGCTGACCTGGGGATTTAATGGATGATTTTATATCTGCATTTTGATCATTGGCAACACCATCAAGGACATCCACACCCAGCGTACCTTGAATGATTTCCTTTGTAACCACCCCATATCTTAAAATGACAGGAACATCGGTTGTGACATCTACGACCGTGGATTCAAGTCCAGCTTTGCATGCCCCTCCTGCCAGAATCATATCGACTTTATCGCCAAGGCTGTCATGCACATGGCGCGGGGATGTTGGGCTTATGCTTCCAGATGCATTGGCACTTGGCGCAGCAACGGGGACACCTGCCATTTGAATAATTTTTCTTGCGACATCGTGCTCTGGAAAGCGGATAGCAATTGTATCAAGTCCAGCCGTGCACAGATCTGATATACCTGAATTTTCGCGTCGTAGTAAAACCATTGTGAGCGGTCCAGGCCAGAAATGTGTGGCAATTTCCTGCGCGAGTGGACTTAAATGCGCAATTTTGTGGGCATCTGCAATCGCAGACACATGGACGATCAATGGATTGATGGCGGGGCGACCTTTTGCGGTAAACACACTTTGCACCGCCACCGTATCAAGGGCATTACAGCCCAGCCCGTATACTGTCTCGGTCGGGATGGCAACGAGGCCTCCCTTCTTAATAATATCTGCTGCTTGTTGTAAAGATTGGTCGGTGACCGCAACGATCGCCATTTAAGCTCTTCTCCTGTGCTGTCCACCCGTTTGTGGGGTTTTGACACCTGTTGTGCTTGGTAAGCTCAGTGGCAGGCCTTTAAGGGAGCGTACAGCCGAGTAAGCAAAGCCCTCGGCTTCCAAGGCATCGCCATCAAGACCAAGTACATCTATTGATAGCACATCTCCGTCCACTTGATCATTCAAATGGCGCATGATTGTTTGGTTATGTCGTCCACCTCCGCACACATACCATGCAACAGGCTTTTCAGACATATAGCTTTCTGCCTTGATAATACCCTGCACTGTAAATTCAGTAAGTGTGGAAACTTTGTCTTTGGCTGACACGCCTTCCAAGCATGATACATCCCATGCATCACGATCAAGCGACTTGGGTGGTTGTTTGTCAAAGAAGGGATTGGCCATAAGCTTTCTTAGTGCAAGATCATCAATGCGTCCCTTTTGGGCTGTCTCTCCATTATGATCATATGAAGCATTGAATTCTTGCTCCATATGATCATCAATAAGGGCGTTTCCTGTTCCACAATCAAACGCGAGAATAGCATCATCGCCTTTTCCTACCCATGTTACGTTGCTCACACCGCCTATATTAAGGAATACGCATGGCTGTGGCACGTCATAGTGCTTTGCAAGTGCTTGGTGATACAGCGGGATTAAAGGCGCGCCCTGCCCGCCTGCACGGATATCTTCACTTCTAAAGTCGTGAACGACATCAATGCCTGTTTCTTTGGCGAGTAATTCACCATCCCCAATTTGTACTGTTTTTCCATTATCTGGGTCGTGGAAAATTGTTTGTCCATGAAACCCTATTAAATCAACATGTTCTATACCAAACTTATCAACGATCTCATTGACCGCTTCTGCATGTTTCAAGGTCAATTCACGCTCAACTTGTCTTGTTTCAGCATCAGGAACAGATTTCCCAAATTGGGCTTTAATCTTGTTTTTTAAGTCCGCGTCATATGCTGTTGAGGTAAACCCAATACGTTCCACATGCGAAATACCATCCGTGCGCACCAAAGCAACATCAATTCCATCCACTGATGTTCCTGACATTAACCCTATAACTGTATAGACTTTTTCTTCTTCCATTTGTATAAACTACACCTATGACACAAATTTATAAATCAGATTTTTTAAATATCCTTAATGAGCGTGGATTTATCCATCAATGCTCTAACTTTGACGCGCTTGATGCAAAGCTCATGGAAGGTCCTCAATCTGCCTATATTGGCTTTGATGCGACTGCTAAATCGCTTCATATCGGCAACCTCACAGGAATTATGATGCTCTATTGGTTTCAACAGAGCGGACATAAAGCCATTACCTTGATGGGTGGAGGTACGTCTAAGATCGGAGACCCGTCCTTTAAGGATGAACAACGTGTTCTACTAGATGATGATACCATAAATGCGAATATAAGTCACATTCAGAACACTTGTTTCAAGCAATTCTTGAATTACGATGATGGCGAAACATCTGCCATTATGGTGAATAACAACGATTGGTTGGACCAACTTCCATACCTTTCGTTCTTAAGAGATTACGGGCGCTTCTTTTCCGTTAACCGTATGCTTTCCTTTGACTCTGTGAAGCAACGCTTAGAGCGCGAAAGCCCGCTATCCCTTCTCGAGTTTAACTATATGGTTATGCAGGGATATGATTTCCTTGAGTTGAACCGTCGTCACGGCGCGATCTTGCAAATGGGTGGCTCCGATCAATGGGGCAACATCATTAACGGGGTCGACCTTGGGCATAAATCTGACCGTGTGCAGTTATTTGCGCTTACAGCCCCTCTTCTCACCACACCAGATGGTAAGAAAATGGGTAAGACATTGAACGGTGCGGTTTGGCTTAACTCTGATCTTCTTACACCATACGATTACTATCAATATTGGAGAAATGTTGATGATGTGATGATTGGCACGCTTCTTCGTCGCTTTACTATTCTTCCGATCAGTGAGATTGAGAATCTTGAAGCGCTAAAAGGCGCTGAAATCAATGACGCGAAGAAAATACTGGCATTTGAAGCCACTAAACTCTGTCATGGTGAGCAAGCAGCAATAAATGCACAAAGCACGGCACAGAAAACGTTTGAACAAGGCAGTGTTGGGGATAATCTTCCAAGCATCACGATTAATGGTGATATGCTTGCGCAAGGTGTAAGCATTACGTCTCTTTTGAAAGAGGCTGGACTTGTTTCATCAAACGGAGAAGCAAAGCGTCTTATCCAAGGTGGTGGCGCACGGATCAATGGTGTGGCGATTTCTGCCCTTGATCACAGCGTTTCAAGCAACGATCTTACGGATGAGAACTATATTAAAATCTCTGCGGGAAAGAAAAAGCACGCACTCATTAGAGTGGGCTAACTGACATCAGGTATTAAACAAGGGGAATTTCCAATGAATACACCTGTTAACACAACGACAGCATTACGTGAGCGTTTTTGTCTGTCTGTTATGCCTGAGACATGTAACCTAGGTGATCCTAAAATGGATTTTGTGGCGGAGGAAGATCGCGATGGCACGTGGAGTATTCGTATAGAACCTTTTAAAGGTGGCTCATTCAGACAAGACCAAGGCGCACATAAAAAAGTCCGCGACATCATTTCCCATCTTAAACAATCTAGGGGCTATTCAGAGACACAACCCGCCCCTGCTGATGGTCGTTTTGAAATGGGAAACAGCTTTGTTAAAACAGTACGATCAATGGATCATGCAGTGACTGAGTTCAGGAATTTTCGTACTTTCCTCATTGAAAACAGCCTTGGGGATATTGTAGGACAAGACATGATCACCAAGCCTCAGAGCTGGAGTGGTGCAAAGCTTATATCTCAAATAAACTAGATTTATTTACATATCACAAATGATATGATATAACCCTCCAAACATAACGAGGTGAGATAATGGCAACAGAGACAACAGAGAATTTTAAAAACACAGCAAACGATCCAAAAATCAAAGTTTTTTGGAAAGATGCCCCAAGCACAACTGCTGAATGTTCCATTTCAAACATAGCCGCTGTATTCGATACAGGTGCAGATGAAGATTCTGTTGTTATTATTACAAAAGAGGGCTTTGAACTTACCCCTTTTACTAATTTTGACGCTCTATACAAAGAGATTTCGGGATCAAATTCAACATTTATAGATGTACGTTGTGATGAAACAGAAATTGAATATTTAGCAAATGAAGCCCACATGCAACCAACAGATTCTGTTACTTATGTTGAAAGTGCCGCTGTCCCTGTTCTGACAATCGCAGGCGCACGAGACCAAACATTTTATAAGATTGATGGCGAAGGCGCTCCACTCCACTCCATTAAAGTTGGTCACAACGTCCAATTAAACGCGCAATAACACCTACCATTTAAAAACTTGCGTAAGTAAGCTATATTTTTCACAATGTGACTGAAGATTTAATAATAAGTGAGCATGAATAATCAACCAATAATAGAGAGTAAACTCCTTTGGCTTATTCCTATTTTATTGCTTTTAATTGCATTGCTCCCGCTTCCATATGTCTATTATCAAATTTTGCGTTGGATCGTATGCGGGTGTGCTCTTTATATCGCTTATGAGCATTATCAAGAAAAAATGGAGTGGAACAAATTGGTCATAACCTTTACGGCTATTGCCATTCTGTACATCCCCATTGGGGCTATACACCTTTTCAAAGAAATTTGGGCAGTTCTAAATATTTTGACAGTGGTCGTCTTTGGGTATGACTGTAAAACTAAACGTAGTAGTTTAAATGATAAGCAGGGGAAAGAAGAATGATGATGTTTATTGATGCTATTATAATAGGTGTATTTGTATTTATTTGCTGGCTTATGACTAGGGCATATTCCCTATGGCTTATGATGCCTGATATTATTCAATACATTTTGCTCCTACCTATATCACTTTTTCTTACAGTTTTAGGTTCATTTGGATTGCCTTTTATATTGTATCGAGAAGAAATTCTATCAGGAAACATGGATAGTTTTTGGATGACCAATATAGCTCCCATTATTGGTGTTGTTATATTCGTTTCATTGTTTTCATTTTTGATTGCCTTTCTTAGCCCTAGACATGAGAAGACTATCCTTAGGGGTTTATTAGGTTTCTTTGTCTTTATTACTGTCGGGGTTTGGATTGCAAGAATAACAACAGCTGTATTGTATGAAGATATCCTATTGTGGGATAGCTTCACTATATTGGATGTTATTTGGTCCTTAGTTTTTACTGCTAGCAGTGTGGTTTATTGGGTAAACGCTGATTTTATTGTTGCGCAAAAGGCTAAATAAAAGAAACATATAAAATGGTGCACGAGGGGGCATAGAATTTAGATTGTAGATAACTGATATAACTATAAACATTAAATTAAATATTTATAGTTACCCCCAATATTACCCCCAAATAGTTTTGTTAAGGTGTTTTGTCGATAAATCTCTCTATCTATATCGTATGCCACATGCTAGCATATTTATGTGCTTGTTGGTAAGCCTGCTCGTTCGTGCAAAGATTTTATTAACCAACAAAGATAATATAACCTTATGCCGAGCTTATTATCTAACAAACGATTACGAACGCGACATATCTAGATAATGAACTTGGTCAACATAATAAGGATTATATTATGAACCACATTGCATATTTTAAACTCCTAGCAAAAAATCTATTCAAAGATTATAAAACCCAAGCTCCCTACATTGAAGATGGTGAGACCTATTACGGTTACGACCCCGAATACCTTGATATAGATCGTATTCTTTTGGAGTATTTGTTGGCTGATATGGTGGCACATACATTCCCACGACAAAAACCTCGCCACCACGGACGATGACATACGCTCCCATCAAAGATCCTTGTT
>JAESUK010000175.1 GCA_016763095.1 Alphaproteobacteria bacterium | reverse complement strand
GATTGATCAGAGTTTAAAAAACCACGTCGTCTCCATAAAGGTGTCAGCCTCAAATTCTAATATTAGGACACTCAGCAATCAAGAAAGCTCGCTTAAGATTTATCTCAAAGCGCAGGGCGAGAGAGAGAATATTCCAGCTCCATTTAAAGAAAACTCTGAAGAGAGACTAAAATCTCCTAAGATTAGCTCTTCCAGAGATGTTAAACATATACGAAACGCCCCGTCCAATGGCATAAATAGTACGAACAGTAGCGAAACCAAAATACCCCATGAAAACATACCCTTAAGCACAAGGGGTAAGGTGATAAATGCAGGTAGTCCAAAAACTGATAAAATAACCACCAGCTCCGCCTTCAAAAATAGCGTGGATTTATGCAAAAGTGAGATTCAAACCTCTAACCCCTCATGGAGAACCGAGCCAAAGGTGGGGGCAACACCATTCGACCCGATCAAGAAAGAAAAAGCGCAAAAGAATAATGCTGGCCCTAAGCCAAAATCAAACGATCAGCGATCGTGGGTGACACCGGATAACAGCAGAATGGATCCGCTTACGGATGCTATTAACAAAAAACAGGCAAAAGAGGGGAATAATCGCGTAAAAACGCTTGATTCAGAAAGAGACCATGATCGTAGAACCATGGAAGGTCAATTTAACGCAAACGGTGAGTATAAGAGCTATCATCGAGCCGAAAGAGCTTCACACAAGGCAAAAAGCAGTTCAGAGGCAGAGGTCTCCCGAAAACGGACTCCACCCGAATACAGGGCTAAACCGTACCCTTCTGAAGATGACCTTGCGCCCTCTGACTCTAGCTCACAAAGTGAGAGTTTAAGAGATAAGGTGAAATCGAGATTTGCGGGCGCTACAGGTGCCTTTAAAGAAAAGTGGAGTCACTTTAGGGAAAGAGGAGGTAATCCACCTCAAGAGTCACACAGTGCTGATGCAGGCACACATAAACCGGCTAGACCAACAATGTCGGATGGATTTAACAGTGCAAGCTTTAAGGGTAGAGATCAGAGCGAGATGAACGATGCCCCCAAAGCGCAAGATTGGAAGCCTAAGAATGAATGATATATTCTATTGAAAAAAACGATCAGGAGCTAGCTCAGAACGAACTTCTTCCTTCAATCTCTCAGGTATGTTTGTGGAATTGTTATTTTTAAATTCCGAAAGCACTTTTTTGTAAGAATCTATAACAACTGTTTTTGGTAGGCCAATATAAAAGTCTTTTATGCCCTCTAGCAACCAAGCTTCGGTATCTTCCAAAACACCGTCATTATAACTCTTTAGTGCTTCTGTTAGATTGTCTCCATGCTTAATGGCGTCTGCTAAGGCATCTATGCGTCCACTATGGGCTATCGCTGCAATCTGCATGCCTCCACCTACGCTCCAATGCCCATTACCAACCGCGTCGCCAGCTAATACTAGGTTTTTACCCGATACCGCCTTATTAGATATATGTGCTTGTAGCTCAAGCACAAAAATATCTTTAGTGTTCACTGCACCTTCAAAACCAGCATCTTCAATATTTTGTTCACTATTAAGCATGCACCTGGAAGCAACGCGTTTAAATTCATTTCGAATTAATTTCACTTTTTCGCGTTCATTTTGTTCTCGCGCCAGTTTATGCATAAATTCTTTGGAAACATCCCCCACAATCCAGCTTTGGGAAGGCTTATTGTCTGCAGAAATTAAACCAGAAAGCAAATATTCCTCTTCTCCGGTGTTATTGTCTTTTTCTGTATGTAAGTGCTTGATCATTATACCGTGACGGTCTCTTTGTACCATCCCGGCAATTTGATTGAGCATACGACTTGCAGGATGCGTTTTAATTCCAACTTTATGTTTAGTATCTGTGTTAGCGCCTTCTGCTATGACGATTAAGTCATAGGGGTCTTGTCCGGCAATCTGCCAAGTATCTGTTTGTTTATCATGTGTTAGATCAGGTCTTTTTTCTTTGAATATACGAATAAGGCCATTGTCTCCTTCAGGAATTATTTTTATACTCGAGGCCAGAGCCTTTTTCAGCGTGTTGAATGTGACTATATAGTTGTTTAGAAATTTCTCAAAATCTTGAGCTTTCATTGCGCATACTGTTTTTCGTTTAAGCATTTCGGAACCAGAAAGTTCTTCTGCGTTAGGATTACCCTGTTTTGGTTTAGGTCTTTCCTTGTTTTTATAGACGCCATTTTTGTGAAGAGATGATTGTTCTGCTACCTCTCTGGAGCCTCTTGGAATCTCAGTGGCTACGGTTTTTAGGAACACTTTTGCCAAGCTTTCATCTATTTTTGACAAAACATCTATAAGAGATTGGCGTGCACCCCATTGTATATTACGGTTATATTCACGCCTCTTTTCATATAAGTCTACTTGATAACCTTTTTTAGCCAACCTTAATGCTGTGACAAGTCCGGTAATAGACCCTCCCGAGACTGCCGCACGTAACTGTTTTGGAGGGTTATCCAAAGTGTGTTGTGTGTTTTTGCTCTGCATATCGACTTCTTTCTAAGAGTTTCCACTTAATACGGTTACATATTGGCGACAAAACTTTACATAGCAGAATACAGCCTAAAATACAAGTTATGAAAACTTAGCGTGAATGATCTATATCCTGACAATATTGTTAGTTTGATCCGTTGTTGTGTTGGAATAAAAAGTGAGATGAGACGGGTGTCGTATTGGATGCTTAAAACAGAAAAATATAGAAGTAATATAATGCTATAAGAAAATGTAAAATTACCGGCAAACATACCGGCAAAAAAATATATAACAATTACTTCAACATTATGTTATATTTATAAAATTACCGGCAAATATACCGGCATTTTTATAGGCATTAAAATGACAGAAACAGTAGCTTCAATGGACCCAATGCTTCCGCCAGAGGGAAGTGGAAAATTAAATGACTTAGCATTTGATCTTGTGTCGAAAGCAAGTAAATTTTCAGGAAAGCTAAACCCTACCGTTTCGAGCTCTATCGGTAATTTAGTACGTTCCATGAACTGTTACTACTCTAATTTGATAGAGGGGCACGATACACATCCTATTGACATTGATAGGGCGTTATCTGAAGACTATTCAGTAGAACCTAAGCAACGTGATTTACAAAAAGAAGCCATTGCTCATATTCGGGTTCAAGAAATGATTGATAAAGGGATGGCTCCGGATGTGCACCCAGTTTCAAGTGAATTTGGAACTTGGGTACATAAAGAGTTTTGTGATCGGCTCCCTAATGACTTATTGTGGATAGAGAATCCCGACACAAAAGAGAAGAAAAGAGTTATTCCTGGGCGATTACGTGATGGAGCGGTGGCTGTTGGAGATCATATTGCTCCTCGGCACAATAATTTGGGTATGTTTTTAAATCGTTTCGATGAAGCGTACGCACCGGAATCCCTATCAAGGATACAAAAGATTGTCTCTGTAGCAGCTTCGCATCACCGTTATGTTTGGATACATCCGTTCTATGATGGAAATGGACGGGTGGTGCGCTTAATGTCCTACGCCGCTTTTCTAAAATCTGATATAGGAAGTGATCTATGGTCAATTGCTAGAGGGTTGGCACGCAACAAAGATCGTTATAAATCACTGTTGCAAGCTGCTGATGGCGATAGGCGTGGAGATTATGATGGACGCGGGAACTTATCTGAAAAAGCTCTTATCAATTTTTGTGAATTCTTCTTAAGTACATGTATCGATCAGGTCGAATATATGAACAGTATTCTCAATTTTGAAACTTTATCAAATCGTATGCGCATTCATATAGAAGAGGAAATTGCGATGAAGAAGCTCCCAAAGGGTAGTTATTCTCTTTTAAGAGAGGCGTTGCTAGTGGGTGAATTTGAACGAGGAAAAGCAGAAGAGCTAACCGGGTATAAAGAGCGTGCGGCTAGAGATGTGTTAAATGCTTTAACAAAAAGAGGTCTCTTGGTTTCAAACACCTCGCGCGGGCCTGTTAGATTGGGGTTTCCAATTGAGGTCGTGGAGAGATGGTTCCCACTGTTGTACCCAGACAGCCCAAGAAAATAATGATAAGGGTTTCTTTTGTGTCGGGATTCTCTATCCGCAATAGGGCATAAATTAGCGAAAGGCGCCTTTCCTTTTAGACCCCAAAGGAAGATTGTAATTTGAGTGATAAGTTCCATTGTGTAAATAGGCTTTGAAGTAGCGAAAAGTGAAAATACATTTTATCTAAGGTACTGTTGCTATGCGGTAACGCATACCATGGTAATCATGTGCATCTATGTATCGCGCTCTGTACTTAACTTATTAAAGTATAATAAGTAAAAGCCTTTTCTCT
>JAESUK010000174.1 GCA_016763095.1 Alphaproteobacteria bacterium | reverse complement strand
CTTGATAAGGACTCGAACGTTTTGTGGAAGTACACAGGCTATGTGAATAATGACTTTGAAGTTGGGAGCGACGGTATTGTATACACAATTGAGCACGAGCTTCGCCCAGATAAACCCGAGAAAGTCAGAGATGTGTTCCTTCCTTTCCTTGAAGACCACATTGTTATGCTTGATCACTATGGGAACGAACACAAAAGAATATCACTTATTGATGCGATCGCAGATTCTCCATATGCGGCGCTTCTTAACCGTTTTGAAGATGATGGACATGGCGACCCAAGCCACTCGAACTCGGTTCAGTATATCAAAAAAGACAGTGCGACTTTGCCATGGATCAAGCAAGGACACCTTCTTATTTCCATTCGTAACCTTAACAGCATGATTGTGCTGAACCCAGAGAACGGTGAGGTCACATATGCCGCCGACCTTCCAAGCCGTATGCAACATGATGTTGAATATTTAGACAATGGCAATTTATTGATGTTTGATAATCGTGGGGATATTTCAGGTAGTGATTATACGCGCGTGATTGAACTTGACCCTCGAACACAAAACATCCTTTGGGAACGTGACAAAGATGCCAATGGTGTTGAAATGCATTCTGACTATTTTGGACAGCAAACCCGCTTTGAGAATGGAAACACCTTCATAGTCTATGCTGAAAAATCACAGCTTTTTGAGGTCACTCCGAACAATGATGTCGTGTGGTCTTACACAAGCCCACTTTCCAAAGACATTGATGGCGAAGAGCGCTTGGGCATCATCACAAGTGCCGAGCGTGTTCCATCTGATTTTGTGACCTTTATTCCAAAATTCTGCGGGATATAGAGACTTATGAGTATGCTCTTTATATCTATAACCCTACTCACCATTCTTGTCCCGCTGTCGGCACACGCCTATATCGGACCGGGGTTAGCCGTCACATTCGTGTGGACACTTATAGGACCAATAGCAGCGCTTGTTACCGCCATCGCATTGATTGCTTATTTTCCTATTCGCTATTTTTATAAAAAATGGAAAAGTAGAAAGAAGACAACTTTTGATAAGTAACTCAAAAGCTAGAAGCCTGTATAACCTAAATACACATTAAGCCATTCTTCGTATCCAATTCCAAGATGCACAGCAAGCACCTTAAATGTGATGAGGTGTAACACATATATCTCAAGTGTATGACGCCCTAGGAATGAAATGGCAGGAATTTTAATTGAGAAGGTTTTTGGCTCAAAGAAAAGATAAAGCGCCCAGATCACAGCCGTCCCCCCGCCAAGCATTACAAAGACTTGTGTTGGCGGAAACATAAATCCAGCAAGGACTTGGCTCGACCAGAAGAATACTGCGACAAGGTTTATCCAAAGGGCAACTTGTAGCTTTGAAAAGCCAAGCTCTTCCTTATGGCGCGCCATATATCCTACAAGGGCAAGAGCAAGCCCCGTCATTCCATACTCTATGATTGGGAACAACGGTAAATTGAACGTTGCCATGACACAAAGACCCATAAAGGCCGCAGACCTGTTCACGAACATTCTTGTGAAAAACGGATCCATGATCAATCTTACCGCTAGAATGGAAAACAATATATTGAGAGGAAGCAGAGCAAAACCTGTGACCATATTGGCAACAAGCAAAATACCTCCGCCGAGCCAAAGGGATGGGGAAACATCACGTGATTTAGCATAGCCAACAAGGAAAAACCACATAGGAACACACATACGACCAATGACACGAAGCCATTCATTTTCAGGCAGGAGATACATTCCGACATGATCCACAATCATAATGATCAGAGCCAATGTCTTGAGCAGATCATATGATGTTAGATTTGCAGGTAACTCTTTATGTTTTGTAGTGCCAAAATTCATTATTCATGCACGCCTTGTAAAACTCCGCCACCAGGAAGGTAGTAAAAATCAAACCATTGAATGTCAGACAACCCAAACGAGACACCTATGAGTTTAAATATCAACAAATGCACCACGTATATCTCTAGCGTATAGCGCCCGAGGAAAGAGATAATCACACTTTTTGTTTTTAAGGTCGCAGGTTCAAACTTCGTATATAAAAGCATCGCTACACAGCCTATGCCCAAGACAAGAATTAAGTTTTGTATGTGCGAGAATGTGAAGCCTAAGAATTCCTGAGAATAAACAAATAGTACGGTGACCACGGTTACCCAAATAAGGCTTCTCAACGGTGTAAAACCTAGTTCATCTTTGTTCCTTGCAATATAACCAATCAACGCCAAGGCAACAGCGGAAGAGCCATATTCAAACATAAATATGGTCGGAATAAACAAAGCGGCAAGCGCCAACGCGCCCATAAAGGCATCAAATCTGCTTTTGAGCATTTTCAAAACGAAGAAATCGAGCACCCACCGTACAAAAAGAATCGTAAAGAGAATGTTGAGCGGGAAAAGAGACATGCCAACAATAGGATTCATGACAACGAGCAATGCCCCACCGACCCATAATATAGGCGACATATCACGAGACTTGGCATATCCGACCAAGAAGAACCACATTGGAACGCACATACGACCTACAACACGAATCCACATATTTTCAGGGAAGAAATAATAGCCAATATGATCCACGATCATAAGAATGACCGCGACGGCTTTTAACACATCATAAGATGTTATTTCTTTGGGAAACTCTTTTCTGTTCGATATATAGCTCATGGTGACTATCACATCATAAAAAGCTTTGAGGGTCGATATCTATTTGTATTTTTATATGAGAAGGACACTTCAATGCTCGCACCCAATCTTGTGTTGCCTTTTGGATATTTACGTCCTTATCTGCGTGGACAAGGAAGCGCGTGCGATAGTACCCGCGTATCCTGTAAATCGGCGCAGGGGCAGGTCCATAGGTTTGAAGGCGTTCATTGTGGGGCGCGGTTTTTGCAAGCTCTCGCGCAAAATCCTGCATTTTTTCTTCATCAAGGCTTTTTACAATCACAGCCGCTAGTCGACTGAACGGTGGCATATGTGCCATTTCACGTTCTTGAGACTCGACCTCTAAGAACATTTCACGGTCTCCTGAGGACAAAGCATCAATGACGCGACTCTCAGGGCTATAGGATTGCAGATACACACTTCCTTTATTTCCTTTTTCACGTCCCGCACGACCTGCGACTTGGTGCAGGAGCTGGTATGAACGTTCTGCCGCGCGGAGATCTCCACCATGTAATCCAAGGTCAGCATCAACAACGCCAACACAGGATAGGTGCGGGAAATGATGCCCCTTCGCAAGAATTTGCGTGCCGATAATAATATCGCATTCGTGATTGATGATATCATCCAGTGACTTGGTTAATGCCTCATGATCTTGGGCTGTGTCGCTTGAAAGAACAATTAAACGCGCATCAGGAAAGTGACGTTCAATCTCTTCATGAATACGTTCAACGCCTGGTCCGCAAGGTGCGAGAGAATCTGTATCTTCGCATTCTGTGCATTTTTCAGGAATTGGTAACATATAGCCACAATGGTGACAGTGAAGCTTCTGGCTTCGCCTGTGCTCGACAAGCCATGATGTGCAACGCGGACATTCAAAACGGTGCCCACAAGTGCGACACACAGTTAAGGGGGCATATCCACGACGATTGAGGAACAGTAACGCCTGTGTGTTGTTTTCTAGTGCGGTGCGCACAGCCTCAATTAACACAGGAGAAAGAAATGCCTGACGTTCTGGTTTGTCTTTGCGTAAATCAATAACATGAATATCAGGAAGCACCGCGCCACCAAAACGGGAAGGAAGGATAAGGCGTTCATATCGCCCTTCATTCACATTATGTACGGTTTCCAATGAGGGTGTTGCAGATACCAAGATAATCGGCATTTTTCCGAGATGTGCGCGGACAATCGACATGTCACGTGCGTGATAAATTACACCCTCTTCCTGCTTATATGAAGAATCATGTTCTTCATCGACAATGATTAGCCCCAAATCTTTAAACGGCAAGAACAAGGCAGAACGTGCGCCAATAATAACTTTACTATGCCCCAAGGCAACACCGCGCCATGTCATTCGACGCTTTGCAGGCGTTATGGATGAGTGCCACAAAGCAGGCATACAGCCAAAGCGCGCCTTAAACCGTTCCATAAATGCATTTGAAAGGGCAATTTCTGGGAGAAGGATTAGAACCTGCTTGTCTTGCTTTATCGCCTCGGCAACAGCCTCAAAATAAACTTCGGTCTTCCCCGCCCCCGTCACACCGTCAAGCAAGAATGGCTGAAACTTGTTTTCTTGCACAGATTGCACAAGGCGTTCACTGGCGCTTTTCTGTGCCTCAAAAAGCTCAATCTCTCCAAATGCAGGATCGGGATTTTGGCATGGTGGCGCGTCATATACGTCTACCGCCTTCAGCACGCCCTTTTTGGCAAGGGTCTTGATAACGCCCGAGGTCACACCTGCTTCTTGTGCCAATTCTGCCGCACGCCTTGGAATACCATCTTTGGCAACGTCCAACACTTGCTTCTGCTTGGGAGTTATATTATCTGGCACTTGTCCTTCTAACGTATAAGCCGTGATCGGCTTCGCAGGATCAAAGGCAGACGGTACAGATAGCGCCATCTTCAAAACAGAGCCAAGCGCACTACAGGTATATTGTGCGACCCAGTTTATAAACTCGCGGTGCTCCTTTGGCATGTAAGGAAGCTGGTACACGTCCCGTATGGACTTAATTTTTGCGCTGTCGAGCGTGTCATCGCCCTCGCCCCACACAACCCCGAACGTGCCACGGTTGCTGAGCGGGACAGAAACATAGTCCCCATTTCCGATATCCAAATGCTCTGGCACAGCATAATCATATGCTTTATCCACGGGAAAGGGCACGAGCACCTTTAGGCGCTTTTGTTTTTTCATTGAAATATCTTCTTGAAAAAGATCTGACATTTGATAGGTATTATCACACAAGAATTTAAACCCAAAGACATAAGGATATTTTTAATGAAATTTTTTGCTGATACTGCGGACACAGTTGCCATTAAAGACCTCGAAGATTCAGGGCTTTTGGACGGTGTGACAACGAACCCATCCATCATCGCAAAAAGTGGTGCAAACTTTTTAGAGCGTATTGCTGAGATTTCAAAAATCTGTAAAGGACCTGTTTCTGCAGAAGTTGCGGCAACTGATTATGAAACGATGGTTAAAGAAGCGGATAAACTTGCAAGCATTGCAGACAACATCGCAGTTAAAGTTCCTTTGACGGAAGCTGGCTTGAAAGTTTGTAAAGGTTTGAGCAGTAATGGAACAATGACAAATGTCACGCTTTGCTTCTCTGCGGGGCAAGCACTTCTTGCTGCAAAAGCAGGTGCTACGTTTATTTCTCCGTTCGTTGGACGTTTGGATGACATCTCATATGATGGACTTGATCTGATCAGTGATATCGTTACGATCTACGATAATTATGACTTTGAAACACAAGTGCTTGTCGCTTCTGTGCGTCATCCGATGCATATTATTGATAGTGCAAAAATTGGTGCACACGTTATGACATGTCCACCATCTGTGATCAAACAATTGTACAAGCACCCTCTGACAGACAAAGGTCTTGCGGCTTTTGTTGAAGATTGGGCGAAGACTGGACAGAGCATTCTATAAAGAACCTCTTTTATACTTTTTTAGAAAGCTCTGGGATCATTCCAGAGCTTTTTCTTGTTGTATGATATACATGTGATACCCTTATCCTATGAACGAACAAGCCCCAGAGAACATGAGCAACACGCCAATATCACCCAAAGACATTTTAAGTTACTTACAAAGCAATCCAAACTTTTTGGATGAGCATCCAGAAGCGTGCGATTATTTAATCCCGCCAAAGGCGCATGACGATAAGAAAATTCCAGATTTTCAGTCCTATATGATTGAACGCTTAAAGTCAGACAAGAATGAAGCCATCGAGACAACGAAAGAAGTTGTTTCAACGGTACGCAATAATATGAATAATCAAGCACGTATTCACCGCGCCATTTTAAGATTGTTGGAAGCGAGCTCTTTCGAGAACTTTGTACACGCAATTACGATTGATCTTATTTCTATCTTAGACGTAGATATCACAGTGCTCCTCGTCGAATCTAATGAGGATGATATTCCTCATATTCAGGCAAATGGTGTTCGTATTATTCCCCAAGGCACAATTGATCATTGGCTTGGCAAGAAAACATCTCTTCTTGAATCTGATATTCAAGGTGTCGAAGCTATTTACGGTGGAGGGGCAACACTTGTCCGCTCTCAGGCACTTGTGCGGGTTGATATTTCCATGGATACACCGCCTGCACTTCTTGCCTTTGGAAGCCGTGACTCTGAATTATTCCAAGATGGGCAAGGCACAGAACAAATTTCATTTCTTGCACGTGTCGTGGAAAGGCTGTTTCGTTTATGGCTGAATATTCCCGTTTAGATGCAGAAACACTGTGCTGTTGTGCAGAAGATTTTCAAAAACATTTGGATGATTGGCAAGATTATCTTGAATTCGAAAAGCGTGTGTCCAAACATACATTCAGAGCCTATATCTCAGATACAAAACTGTTCGTATCCTTTATGTCTCAACATCTTGCAAATGAAATAAGCTTAAATGCACTTTCTGAGATTGACCTTAAAGATTTCAGGTCATGGCTTGCACGCCGTACTATTGATGGAAAGATGGCAACTACCCGCGCTAGGAATCTATCAGGCATTAAGAACCTTCTTAAATGGCTTGATCATCGCGGGATCGTGCATAATGGTTCGATCAGCAATCTTCGTAGCCCTAAGCTTCCGCGCACAAATCCAAAGCCTCTCTATTTTGGACAAATAAAAAGCTTGCTCGAACTTCTCTCAGAAGAACAAAGTGATTGGACAAAATCACGCGATCACGCTCTGTTTATGTTGCTCTATGGATGCGGACTTCGTATTAATGAGGCTCTATCCCTCGACATTAAAGACATGCCCAAAGATGGTTTTTTACGTGTTATGGGGAAAGGCTCAAAAGAGCGCGATGTCCCCGTCCTTGATATTGTTGAGGACACATTAAAACGATACATAGATCAGCGTATTGATGCAACCACACCAGATACACCAATTTTTATTGGCGTTCGAGGTAAGCGTCTGGCACAACAAGTGGCGCAAAAAAGCTTGCGAGATATGCGTATGCGCCTTGATTTACCAGAAACAGCGACACCACATGCCCTTCGACATAGCTTTGCAACACACCTTCTTGAGAATGGGGCTAATCTTCGGCAAATTCAGGAGTTATTAGGACATGCCTCTCTTAGCACAACCCAAAGATACACCGAAGTGAACTCTGTCGAGCTTATGCGTATTCATAAATCCGCACACCCAAGAGGTTAGTTTGCATGTTGCGTAAGAAGTCTTAGCTTTTGTTCGAAGGCCCTTGCAGAGAACGGTTTGCTTAGATACCCGCTTACACCGAGCTTTTGCGCTTCAAACACTGAATCCATATCTTTTCTGCCTGTGACCATCAAGAAAGGAATGTCTGAGCGGAGCATTCTAAGCTCTCTCAATACATCTACCCCCGACTTCTCTGGAATATTCCAATCACACACGATCATATCGAGATGCCCCAAAGAGTGGTGGATATAACGCATAGCGTGTGCACCATCTTCCACAGAAAAAACTTTACGCACCCCAATATTCTTTAACATCGATACCATCATTTCGCGCGTATCCTCCTGATCCTCAACAATCAGGATTTTAATATCTTCAAAATTTTTATCTTGTGTGCCCATTATATACCCTTTGTGCATACGCTTTGAAACGCGTCAGATTGGTGTATTTAGCATGTATAATACTTTATTTACTTAGGCTTACCCTTCCTCCTCTTATGAAAGAACGTAAGCTATACGCTCAACGTAAATACACAGAATCATTAACTCATGCTAAGCGTTTCAAAGGGGATAACAATATTTGCACTCTCATGTGTGGTCATGGGAAATTTATCCTTTGCGCAAGAACAATTGAGCACCATTCCAACGGCACGAATGTATCCCCAAGGCTATATAGGGTTTAAACTTGAAACATTAGACCCTTTTGCCCATATAAGCGTGGGAACGCAGCTTACAGACAGGCTATATGCTCAGCTTAGGCAAAGCGCCCATATCTCAAGCCTTTCTGATCAAGCTATAAGCCTTCACCCTGGTCTGGATTTCAAGCTACGCCTTATAAAAGAGAGCGCCACACACCCCGAGATTACCCTCGGCATGAACAGTGCTATTGGACAAAACTTATTGGCAAGCGAGTATTTTGTGATGTCTAAACGTTATAAATCTTTTGATTTTTCGGGTGGTGTGGCTTGGGGGAAACTCGGCAGTGCAGCGCACATACAAAACCCGCTTAAATCCATATCCTCTCATTTTGGAAAAACACGCGCCGTGAACAGTAATAATGACAGTGGACCAGACCATTGGTTTACAGGACCTGATGTTGGATTTTTTGGTGGTGTTTCATATCAAACACCGTGGAAACCGCTGCAAATCAACGCGGATTGGGGCGGAGATCGCTATGTCATAGAGAAAAACTTAGTCAGTAACTTTAACACACCTGAACCTTGGGCGATTGGCGCAACAGTGAATGTTATGAAGAACATGTCCTTCCACGGTGCATTGATAG
>JAESUK010000173.1 GCA_016763095.1 Alphaproteobacteria bacterium | reverse complement strand
GATTGAGATGGGTTTCTTTTGTGAGAGGGCAAGCATGTCTGCTTTTTCTACCAATTTTTGAACAGCTGAAAAAGAGCGATCCATACGTGGAAGGATATAGCGCAGAACTTCTGGCGAGATCGTGATTTGGCGATCTGCAAATAATTTTACAATGATTGCGCTTAGTAATTCATCACCTGGTGAATCAATACCGACGGCTTGTGATGAGCGTAGGCGTGAGCTTAAATCTGGGATACAAAATGAGAGTTGGGACGTTGGCACAGCCATTGTCATCAGCAATGAACATTGTTGTTCTTTCGCCATGTTATAAAGGTGAAAAAGTTTTGTCTCGGCATCTTTGTCGCCGATCAATAAATCCGCACGTTCAATCACTAAAGACTGTTTTCCTTGTAAGGTTTTTTCAGACACCACATTATCCGCTGTCCAGAATTTTGCATCTGCTTTCTTTGCCCATACAGCCGCGAGGTGGCTTTTGCCACTGGCTTTTGAACCATATAGCACCAAAATATGGCTTGGCCATTCAGGCCAACGGTCAATCCACCCCACAGCCTCTGCATTGCTTGGTGCAACCAGAAAATCCGCACGACCAAAGGCAACGCGATGCCCAAGATCAAGCGGGATCTGTGAAATGTTATTCTTATTTTGTGGCATTCGTTTTCTTTTTAACTGTTTTCTTCGCAGCTTTCTTCTCTGGATGTTTTTTGTAATACGAGCTCTGCTTATATTTCAGTAAGAAAAACCCAATCAGCACACCGACAATCGCAGCAACAGGGACAGCCAACATCATGCCGAGGATACCCAGCACAGCGCCCCCTGCCATCAACGCAAACAATACCCATAAAGGGTGCAAGCCAACACTGTTCCCCACAAGTTTAGGTGTAAGGAAATTTCCTTCAATTACTTGTCCAACCAAGAAGATCGCGGCGATCATTCCAACAAAGCCAATATCGCCTGTTTGGAACCATGCAACCATAACGCTGACAAGCAGACCAACGACAGAGCCAA
This sequence comes from Alphaproteobacteria bacterium, assembly GCA_016763095.1. Lineage (GTDB taxonomy): Bacteria > Pseudomonadota > Alphaproteobacteria > Micavibrionales > Micavibrionaceae > UBA1850. The sequence goes on along the minus strand of JAESUK010000173.1, from coordinate 20,990 downwards.
CCAATGGGATAATGGACAGCACGCCCGCCATTAAGCCAATAAAGAAGCCATACTTCAAACCCGCGACCATCAACGCCACGGCGTATATAATACCAAGCACACCACATACGCTGAGTTGTCCGCGGATAAATCCTGCGAGTTTTTTGTCTATGTCAGACAGTAATCCTTTTAATGTTCCTTCGTGATCTCTTGGCATGAGGCTATATACCCATTCTGTAATTTTTGGCCATTCATTCAAAAGAAAATAAGCCACAATTGGTGTTAAAAATAAAGTTAGGGTGAAGTCAAAAATAGCACCCCCACCTGAAATGATGTGTTTCAGAAATCCCGCGCCAGTTTCCGCAGCACGTCCCATATAAGGTTGAAGAGACGCGATGATATCATCGTTGGTTTCTAGACCAAATTGCGTTTGTATCTTCTCAACAAGGGGCTGCGCCGTGACCCATATTTTATCTATATAGTTTGGAAGCTCTTCTGCGAATTCTGCCATCTCACGGAACAGTAATGGTGAGATAACGGCGAGAATTAATGTCAGCATAATGAAGAATGAGCTGAGGATCAAAAGCGTTGCCGGCTTGCGTCCAATCTTAATTTTCCCGAGTTTACAAATCGTCGGATTTAGAAGATATGCGATGGCAAAACCTAGTACGAACGGCATAAGCACCGCATTAAACATCCATAAGAACGCAAAGAATAACCCAGATACAAATATCCAGAACAAGGCTTTATTGGTCAGCGATATTGGTTGGTGTGTATTTAAACTCATCTGTAAACTATGCCCCCGTTTTGGTTATAGGCAGATTGTCGCCCTTTATAGATTGTATAGCGCCCCGCCTTTGGAGATGGCTGTATGTTATAGCCTTGCTGTGTCATTGCCGTGGCGAGGTCTTCAAAAGCTCCGCTATGGGATATTTTAATTTCGGCTTGGCGTGAGCTTAGAGATAACACTTCAAGATTTGCAACATAGTGCATGGCACGCAGTTCTTTCTGGAGCGTTATCCAATCTTGCATTGATGTGTATTCTATACGGGCTTGGAAAGACCCCGTCGCCACAACAGGCGCAGCGTTTGATGCATATTCCTGTTGTTGGTATGGGTCTATATTAATATTGGGATTAAGGTCGAGCTGATTATTTCCAATGGAATGCACTGATGTGATGCCTTGGAGCAATTCAATAGAGCGGTTATATCCTGCTTGTAAGACCTCTCCAAAGTTACGGTATTCCCCTTCATTTAAACGAATTTCATTGATGAATTCTGGGCGACCTCTTGCCGTGTCGTAGGCACTAATTCTTAAAACTCCATTTACACGTTGTGTCGTAGATGTTGGCAATGACGCGTTTTCATGGGTAGCAACGAGAACCACAACACGATCCGCAAAATATCTCTCTGACATTTTCGCAAGCTTTTCTGGGTCATAGGTCAGAGCCTGCCCATCTTTAATATCTTGGAAGTCGGCAAGATCACCAATTGGTGCCATAAATGTTCCCGTTGATGAGCGCGTCCATATATCTTTCCAAGGGTTATAGCCCTCCCAAATATTTACGTTTCCGTGTCCTGATTGAAAGAACGGTAGAACCAAAACGCGGTCTTTTTTTATGACTTTCTGTGTATTCACTGTCGTTTGCGGATAAGCATGGGATGAGGGATCACCGACATTTACCTGTGTATTTTGCGTATAGGGATTGTAGGTATCGTTTTGATTATATGCGTAAGGGTCAACGGTCTGCCCATTATAAAAGTAATGGCTCAAAAGATTTTCATCATAGCGAAATACGAAGTTTCCCTTGTAGCGTACAGAAGAAATCTTTTCGTTGGCAATCTCAAAATCTTTAATCGCGTTTGCCACAGACTTTGGATCCGCTTGTCTTAGCAAAGAAGTGTCATACCCACTCGTTTCTAATTGCTTAAGTAAAATTGGCAAAGATTTTTGCTGAGCCTGACGAAAGGCTTTATCTCTGGCTTCTTTGGCACTATTGGCAGTTACATCAATACGAATGTTCTTAACAATAAAGGGAGATGCTTCTGTTTTCTGTTGTACAGATTGTGCTTGGGAGCTCTTTACTTCTCCTCCAATCATGCATATAAAGACGGCGAGAAAACAAACAATATTTTTTGAGATATGAGTCATAGATTATGGTATAGCTTGAAACGTTTAGAAATTCAAAAATTATTCACGAAATTTGATACGACATTAACATGGAAAAAGACGCATATAAAGACGCTGGTGTAGACATTGAAGCTGGAAACACTCTTGTTACTGAAATTAAACCTCTGATCAAACAGACACATCGCGCAGGCGTGATGGGTGGTTTTGGTGGTTTTGGGAGCTTTTTTGATCCTAAAGCAGCTGGATTTAAAGACCCTATTTTTGTTTCTGGAACAGATGGCGTGGGCACAAAGCTTAAAGTTGCCTTGGAAATGAAGAAGTACGATACCGTTGGGATTGATCTTGTCGCCATGTGTGTGAACGATCTTCTTGTGCAAGGGGCAGAGCCATTATGGTTCCTTGATTACTTTGCATGTGGCTCTCTTGATATCAAAATTGCAAAATCTGTTATTTCTGGAATTGCCAAAGGGTGTGAACTTTCTGGCTGTGCGCTTATCGGTGGTGAAACTGCTGAAATGCCGGGCATGTACTCAAATGATGATTTTGATCTCGCAGGATTTTCAGTGGGAGCCGTTGAGCGCGAAAACGTTATCACAGGTGACACTATTAAAAACGGAGACGTAATCCTCGGACTGACATCAAGTGGTGTTCATTCCAACGGATTTTCTTTGGTTCGTAAACTTGTTGAGGGCTCAAAAGATTTTTCATACCAAAGCCCTGCGCCTTATGATGCATCGCTTACATTTGGAGAAGCGCTTCTGGTGCCAACACGCCTTTATGTTCAACCTGTTTTGAAAGTAATTAAAGAAACTGGTGCAATTCAAGGTATGTCACATATTACAGGTGGCGGATTGCTTGAAAATATTCCGCGCATTCTGCCGAAAGGCTTGGGTGCTGAGCTTGATACATCGGCATGGGATATGTTACCGATCTTTAAATGGTTACAAGAAGAAGGCAACCTTTCTGCTACAGAGATGGGACGTACCTTTAACTGCGGTATTGGTTTTGTTATCATCGTACGTGTAGAAGACAAAGATGCCGTACGCGCCGTTCTTGAGCGTGAAGGTGAATCTGTGTTTGAAATTGGTCACGTTGTAGAAAATGAAGCGCAAACAGTCACTTTAAAATGAGTAACGATACTCCACAAATTAGACAAAAAATAAATGTCTGTGTTTTTATTTCTGGGAGAGGAAGCAACCTCAAAGCCATTCTGGAAGCATGTGAGAATCCAAATTTTCCTGCACGTGTTAGCTGTATTGTTTCAAATAAACCAGATGCAGGTGGATTAGAATATGCACAGCAATATAAAATCCCTTTTGCTGTTATCTCTCACAAAGACTACACGAACAAACAAGATTTTGAACAGGGTATTCTTGATGCATTAACGCATGAACCCATTGACCTTATATGTCTTGCTGGTTTCATGCGCATTCTAAGTCCTTACTTCCTCACACGTTGGGGCGATAACATCATTAATATTCATCCGTCTCTGCTTCCTAAATATAAGGGGTTGGACACACATGCGCGCGCCATTGAAGCGGGTGACGCTGAGACAGGTTGCACAGTACATTACGTTATCCCTGAGATGGATGCGGGAGAGATCATTCTTCAAAGAAGCATTGAAATCACCAAGAACGATACATTAACCACCCTTGCTCAACGCCTATTGGGCGAAGAGCATTTTGCCTATCCAGAAGCGATTAAAGCCGTTGTTGAACAAAAATTCACACAACACTATGAACCTAAGTTAGACTTATCGTTAACCAACACGACACAAGGGAAGCAAGACATGACAGATAAAGAGGTGCTTAACGGCCATAAGGAAATGTGGGCGTCGTTCACGAACACTATGAAATTCGGCACACTTTCAATTATAGTACTTCTTATCCTGATGGCTCTTTTCCTTTTATAGAAAGACCTTTATACTTTAAGATAGAAACAACTGTCTTTTTCTATAAAGGGTCCCATGAAATATCTACTCCTCGTTTTTATACCTGTTGTCTTCCTTCTCTCAGGAATGAGCGCATTCGCACAATCAAACATTATCGCAGGATCGAACTCTGCCGCGCTTAGTAGCTTCAAGTTCGACCCCTTTCAACACCCTCACTTAATGTTGCTAAACCAAGCAGATGATGCCTATTCACTAAAATCAAGGGGATATAGAACCACTGAAGAAAACCTTGATTTTTCAGCGCTTAAACGCATTATAAACGGCTTTTCTGCACAAGAATACAAACCCATTAAAGCCACAATTTTAATGCAAGATGATGCGGTACAAATCACTTTTTTAGTAATTAATGACACGGATAACGAACGTTGGGTTTTAGATTTAGCACCGTCCCTTTTCCTTCCTCAGCCAATCTATGGCAATATTTCTGTCTACAATGCTCTTACAAACAAAGTTGTTGCCAAATTTGAAAACCATCAAACCAAAGGGCATATTGTTCTTACTAAAAACATGCCCTACCTGCTTACACTTTCTGCCAAGGACGCTAAGGGGTACTGGGGATCTTATAGTCCAAAGCTATACAGAAGTGGTTCACTCCATGACACAAATTACAATATGTCTGAGATTGCCTTACTCGCTCTGGGCTTAGGGATTTTTATGATGGCTCTGGTTGTACTTAATAGCCTGCCTATGCTTATCTCTATACCTACAATATTAGGATGGGGTATATTTGCAGCAGGAATTCTTGCCAACACAGGACTTCTTCCTACCTCCGTCACAATGGTGACACCGTTACTCTATATTCTATGGTTACCGTTTATTGTGGTTGCACAGCGTGAACTTTTACGCCGCAGGAATGCCCTCACGATTATGTTTGTGTTTAACCTTATTTCTCTTGTCTCCGCTTTGGGGATGGCGCTCTCTGCGGGACTATATGCCGTTGGTGTAAGCCCTCAAATTGTTGGTGTGTCAACGCTCGCGCTCTTCATCATTTCTTGCGGTAGTTCAGCTGTTGTGTACTTACTTCTTACGCTGTCAGAGGTCTCCAAAGCATTCTTTCTTCCGTTCATAGGTTGGATTTTACTCTTCATGGGGGCTACCATCGCAGCATTGGGCTTTATGGGCGTTATTCCAGAATCTTCATTCGTTGTGACTTCATATTATGGGTCTGCATTGATCTTCGGTGTTCTATGGACATACGGATTAATAGAAGAATTAAAGACATCCTCTCCACGCCAAAATGGCGGGACAAAGCAGGTTAAAAAAACAGCTGAACTTGTGCAAAAACTACAAGAAGCGCGCGAAGGATTTGATAACGTCCGCCTTGTTCAAGTCTTAAAACGGGAACGCCAAATCATGAAAGCACTTCGTGATAAAGATGCAAAACGTACAGAGGAAATGACCAAAGAGAAAGAAAAAGCTGATTATGCGAACCAAGCAAAATCTGCATTTTTGGCAGTTATCAGTCACGAAATCCGTACGCCTATGACAGGAATCATGGGCATGGTGAGACTATTGAGGCACAGTAGCTTAAGCGAAGAACAAGATGGACATGTTGATACAATCAGTGACTCAGGAGATGCCATGATGGCACTTCTCAATGATATTCTCGACTACGAAAAAATTGACACCGGTAAAATGGAGCTCGAAAGTATTGAGTTCGATTTCTATAATCTTTTGAAAAATGTCCAATCTTTGATGCTGGGGCGTGCAGAAGAGCATAAAATTGATCTGAAGCTCGAAGTTGAAGAAGGAACACCTCAATATATCTGCGGAGATCCCACGCGCCTCAGACAAATTCTTCTCAATTTGATTAGTAATGCGATTAAATTCACACATGAGGGACACGTTTCTATCCAAGCTAGAAAACTTGAACAAAAAGAAGGGCAGTACCTTATCTATCTTGCGATTCAAGACACAGGGCTTGGTATACCAAAAGAAGCACAAGAGAACCTCTTTAACCCATTCAGCCAAGCAGATACCAGCACAAGCCGTAAGTATGGTGGCTCTGGGCTTGGGTTAGCAATTTGTCAAAAACTTATCAACGCTATGGGCGGAAGTATTAGCATCAATAGTGCCCCTAAAGAAGGAAGCACGTTCTTCTTTTCAATCCTTGCGCCTGAAGCCGCCCTTAATACTGACAAAACAGTACTCCCACCCGTTATGAGTGATTCAGCAAAAAAAATAGAGGCCTCTGCACCTAAAACACTGCCTAAAGAAAAAAGCGTGGTAACAGAAACTGCCACACCTACCGAAGCCACAGAGACTATCCCAGAAGATATGCTTAACATTATGGATGTTGACGACAACGCCATCAACCAAAAAGTTGTGGGTGGGCTTATTGCGCCATTAGGGCACAAAACGAAACCGTTCATGTCCGGGCAAACTGCTATTGATGAACTCAAAAAAGATCCAGACACCTATGATCTAATATTCATGGATATTGAAATGCCAGGGATTAGTGGTGTAGAGACAACGCGCATTATTCGCGAAGAGCTTAAGATCGCCATCAGCGTTCTTCCTATTATTGCCCTTACGGGAAATACTGGGGATGAAGAAATTGCTTCATATATGGAGATTGGTATGACAGGCTTCCTCGCAAAACCAATCGACCCAGATCAGCTTGAGGACATTTTAAATACGGCTCAAGATAAAGGCGAGAGTAAAAATGAAGGTACATATGGCACTACGCCAAAAGCTCCAGCTATTGCGCCAATATCCGAGCCCATACCGCAAACAAGCGTTGACGCTCCCGTACCTGCACCGCAGATAGATCCTATATCTAAGCCACAAGAAGAATACATTCCTGCGCCTCAGCCAGAACGTAAGGGCGAGACACAAACTGCTCCAGCTCAGCCTCAGAGAGCAGAACAAGAAACTGCGGTAGAAGAGCCTAAAAAAACCAATCTTTCTCTTCCTACCGACATGGAAAGCGGTCTGGAAATTGATGAAGACCCGGAGTCTTATACTCAAACACCTCAACCAGCACCTGAGAAAACGCGTGATACGCAGCCTGCACTTGATGAGCTAAATACAGGGCTTTCCATAGACGAGCCAACAGAGGAAGAACAGAAAGAAGCAGAGGAATATGCTTACAATCCTGCGGACTTTGATTCCTCAACACTTATGTCGCTCAAAACATCAATGGAGGAACAAGAACTGACAGATCTCATTAAAGACCTCATGAACAAGATGAATGATTTATTCGCACAAATCTCCACATCCGTTAAAGAGCATAAACTTGACCTAGTGCGCGCACGGACACATGATCTAAAGGGCATGTCTGGGAATTTCGGACTTGTGGGCGTAAGCTCTCGCGCAACATTGATTGAGGATGCCATCAAGACCAGTTCACCGTCTCAGGACGTCTTAAACAAACTTAACAAACAGCTTGAAACAGATATTCAGCAAGCGATCCTCTTCCTCGAAAAATGGGCGTAAAAAAACGAGCTCAAAAGCCCGTTTTTTATTGTGTCTCTTTTTGTAAGACTTAGCCTACGATTTCATCTTCGTTAAAGAAGTAAGCCATTTCAATACCAGCATTCTCTAAGCTATCAGACCCATGTACTGAGTTTGCGCCAATGCTTTCTGCAAAGTCTGCGCGGATTGTTCCCGGTGCTGCGTCAGCTGGATTTGTTGCACCCATGATCTCACGGTTTTTTGCAACGGCATCTTCACCTTCAAGAACCTGAACAACAACTGGACCAGAAACCATCATTTCAACAAGCTCGCCAAAGAATGGACGATCTTTATGAACTTCATAGAAGCCTTCAGCTTGCGCTGTTGTCATTTGAATTCTTTTAGAAGCAACAACACGGAGGCCATTATCTTCAAACTTTTGTGTAATTGCACCAGTTAAGTTACGACGTGTCGCATCTGGTTTAATAATTGAGAATGTTCTTTGCATTTTTCTAAATCCTTTTATTTAATCTCTTTTAACTTATACCTAAAGTTTTTTTATCTCTCAAGCTTTCTTTTTATGCTGCTTTTTTATCTTTTTCTGCACGTTGAATACCTTCAATAATAAGCTCTTTCGCGCGATCTACGCCCGCCCAACCGAGAATCTTAACCCATTTTCCTTTTTCCAGATCTTTGTAGTGTGTAAAGAAATGTTCAATTTGTTCACGTTGAATAGCAGGAAGGTCTTCTACAGTCTCAATGTTCTCGTGGTATGGGAACATTTTTGTTGTCGGAACAGCAATGATTTTTTCATCTTGTCCGCCATCATCTTCCATTTCAAGAACGCCAACTGGACGAGATTGTAAGATAGCACCAGGTACAACAGGAAGCGTACTCATTACAAGAACATCAACAGGATCACCGTCACCTGACAATGTGTGCGGAATAAAACCATAATTTCCTGGATAGAACATTGGTGTATGAACGAAACGGTCGACGAATAACATCCCTGAGTCCTTGTCCATCTCGTATTTTACTGGGCATCCGCCCGCAGGGTTTTCAATGACCACGTTTATATCGTTTGGGGCATCTTTACCAATTGCAACTTTATCTAAAGACATATGCGTATTCACTCCTAAATTCATATTTATGGCGTTATCGCATGTGTACACAGACACGTCAAGATGTGAGAGGGTACATGATGCACCATCTCACACATAAATTAGATTAATTTTGTTACATCACGTGTCCCAATTAAGTCCAGCGCCTGCATTTCGTATAGGCGCTTATATTGAGAGCCATCGGTCGCGACCAATTCATCATGGGTTCCTTGCTCAATCACATGACCATCTTCAAACACAAGAATACGATCTACGGCTTTAATAGTCGCCAATCTGTGGGCGATCGTAATCGTTGTCCGACCATGCATCAGTGTTTTTAGCGCCTTTTGAATTTCATGCTCTGACACAGAATCCAACGCAGATGTTGCTTCATCCAAGACCAAAATTGGGCAATTCGTTAAAATTGCCCGCGCAATGGCGACACGTTGACGCTCTCCACCGGACAGCTTCACACCGCGTTCCCCCACCAATGTGTCATAGCCCTGTGGCAGACGCGAAATAAAGTCATGCGCATAGGCTTGCTTTGCCGCCTTCACAATCGCGCCTTTGGTCGCCCCAGGTAATCCATAGGCAATGTTATCGGAAAGCGTACGATGAAACAAAATAGGTTCTTGTGGAACCAATGCGATGGTTTTGCGCAAAGATTCCTGTGTGACATCCGCAATGTTTTGACCATCAATTGTAATGGCACCCCCTTGTATGTCATATAACCTTTGAACAAGTTTCACGAACGTAGATTTTCCTGACCCTGAATGCCCAACAAGTGCCACTTGCTCTCCTGATTTAATATCAATTGAGAACGCATCATAAATTTTCTCAGCATTTTCATCATAGGCAAAGTTCACTTGCTCAAAGCAAATAGCTCCCTCAGGGGCAACAAGCTCTTGTGCGCCCTCATAATCTTCTACATCACTTTTCTTTTTCCAAAATGTGATAATATCTTCCATCTCACTGATCGCTTTTTGGAGATTTGATAATTGTTCTCCAATATTGCGGAGATAGTTTGAAAGCACGATAAAGGCTGTGATTACGTACACCACATCCCCTGCGGTGGCGCGCCCAACACTCCATAAATGGAGCGCGGTATAGATCATTAAGCCCATCATCGCCATCGCCATAAAACGCCGCACCAAATCAACAGTATGTGCACTTTGCCATGCACAACGCGCTTTGGCTCTCCACCCTTCAGTAATAACGTGAAAATTATCATCTTCACTGTTTTCCCGTCCGAAGGTTTTGACAGTGGCATTCGCAGTAATGCTATCTGCCATAAAAGCACCCACTTGTGTGTCTGCCGCAGCAGAGGCAACAAAGCGTGGTGAATTAATTCTCAACACCAAAGCAACACTTACCAGAACATATATGATGACACATGAAAGTGTGACAACCCCCATAATTGGCCATTTGATGTACATGATAGATATTGTGGTCACCAGCATGATGCCCGTCCCATACAAATATAGGAAGATAATGTCTTCATATTGATCAAACGCCCACATTCCCCGCGTAATCTTACGTACGGTCGCTCCAGAGTAGCTATTGCCGTGCCAATCTGTGGAAAATCTCTGCACCTTACGGAAGCTGTCATTTAGGATGTTGTACAAGTTCCTAATGGCAAAATCATTCCATAGGAAGTAAGCCACATACCGAAAGAGGTGATACACCAACTCTAAGCACATCAATGCGACAAGGGCTTGAATAACAGCACTTCCCCATTCAAATTGCTTATCATGAGCTTCCATAACTGTATTTACGAGAGCACCTGTTAAAATTGGAAAGAAGGTATCGGTTACAACAGCAAGCGTCATGAATAGCAAGCTAATGATAAGCATACCCTTCTTTTGTTTCCAATAATGCCATGTGAAGGCGACGATGTCCTTGCGGCTTATACGTTCGTTTGTAAGTTTTTTGTCTTGTTCTTGAGTCATTTGTTCTATCCCGAGGAAAATACATATGGGGTGCTGTGATTTTTTATAAAACCAGCCCCGACATTAAAATAAAAATATAGGTAGAGTGCCATAAGCTAACCGCTTTACGGTTTTGTGCTTCTGGGACTTTTTCGCTACATGCTCAGACTAATAGTCGGTGTATGTATTTCGGATATAACCCAGAAGTGACGCTACAAAATATGGTGTATTGGAAACCATTGTTCACTCCATGTATGTTGTTAATACGTACAGAGTGCCATAAAAGTTATTCATTTTCAACAATTAACCTTACAATTGATGCTAGCGCGCAAAAAGGACATGGTAGAATACGTATAAACCACCACTTGTTGCATAACATCCCGTCTGCTGACCACTTAATAGTCCCCCCGCATCCACGAGAATATTTCCACCGACCGTACCGCCCACATACCAAGAAAACAAATTTATCCCGTTGACTGCTACGGGTGGAGAGACACCGCCAGACGTAACGCCCAGTTTTTCATTAATGGCTATGCAAATGTCCTCTTTTACTGCGGCGAGCCGCCATGCAAGTTCTGAGTCACCAGCACCCCCTGTTATACCGACCCCATCTACAGGAAAATTAGCCGCACGATATTCACCCCAATAGGCGTCCCCATTATCAGGTGTAAGCCATTCTATTTTAGGAGGAACATAAGGAACACCATATCTGTTTGAATTAAACACACGACAATCATCGACCGTACAGTTTGTATTGTTGGAGCCTGGAGTTTGAAAATCAACTTCATTTATCGTGTAACGCCCGCTGACTTGAATACGTTGAATGGCCGTTGCTATGCTTCCCGCATATTGAATAATTTGTGCCGCGTGTATTCCTGTTTTCTCGTCACCAGCATTTCCCCCGCCGCGTGTGGACTGTGTAACGGCATAAGACAACGCAGCAAAAAGCGCGACAGCAATTAATATTAGGAACAGTACATTTCCCTGAGATTTGTGGTTCATATGCATTTTTCTCCTGTTACAAATATAATACCTAGATCACGCCCTATAGTAAAATAAAAACCCAACGAGTATTTATACTTTGTAAAGGTGGCATCCTGTGACACCGAACGCGTCATCCAACCGTATTAAAATTGAGGCGCTTGACGGTGGTGAGAAAATTTTAGGAGTCTATGTCACAACCGTGACAAAAAGCGGGAAAGCCAACAAAGCAGTCATTGAGCTTCTCGCAAAGCATTTAGGAATCGCTAAATCTAAGCTTACCCTTATACGAGGTCAAAAACATAAAAACAAAACATTTTCTGTTGAGTATTAATTTTGGTTAGGCTCATGCACTGGTATAAGAACAGGAGCAATTACAGGGGTATCCTCTTGTAACTTCCTGAATATTGGCTGGGCGCTATCCGCAATACATTTTACACTGCGTAGTAATTCAGGATTACTCTCCTGTATTACATCTTGAAGATGCGGTGCTACTGCCCGAATTTTCGTTTTCATATATAGCTCACTATTTTTACCAACAATGTCCGCATCAGGAGCATACACATAATTCATCATTACCCAATCTTGGCTATTTTCAGAGTTAAAATTAATATCCCCAATATAGGCTCCGTTACCAAGATGAAAATTCATCACAGGATCTTTTTCTTCCACCATATATTGCATTACCATTTTGCGCATCTCGGCTTGTCCTTCTGGATGTGCGACGAGGTGTTTTAACATCTCGCTTGCCCCAAGATCAGGTTTTCCGTTGACCTCTATTTCAGAGACAAAGTCTTTATAGTCTGGTTGTTTTTGCAACCATTTATTAAAGCCACGTACAGGGGAGAGTGTTGTGATATACAGCGGATATCCTCTTTCCTTGGATTCCTCATTCAAGTGCTGATAGATATTACTTGCCAAAGACCGCCCGCCTTTTTCCCAATCATAACCCAGCTTTTGATTGCTGGAAATCGTGTAGAGAACCGCGACAGCAACATCATTTGAATCTTGTGCTGGGGGGACAAACTCTGCCACAGGCATATTCTTAATAACATCGATATCACCAGGAAGGTCTTGGTGCGATACACGCCCATCAACACCTGATACATTTGTCAGTGCGACAAAGATACCTGCCGTTACATCTTCTTTTTTCGCCGTATGTACCACGCGTGCGAAGCAACGCTTGTTTGCATTGCTCTCCCCAACACGGGTCGCGATCATGTCCTCAATACTGTCTTGCATATGCACACGTTCATTATCAAAAAGTTGCTCCCTTAAATTTGCATGCTTCCCATTTGGTAACACATGCAAGAACTCAACGCTTTCTGCTAGAGATTCAGACAAGACTTCTAGCTCATACTTATCTTTTCCAATTCTCTTTTTCAAAAAATCCGCCCTGTTTAAATCACCCTCTTTGATCGCAGGTATTTGTCCATTATTTGCGCCAATATGAAACTGAACGCTGAGCTTTTTAAGCCATGGTAAAACAGTGTGTTGAAAACACTTAGATATTGAACTTTTCTTTTCTGACATTCGCTTTACCCCTATACGCATATACACAGTATTATATTTCTATGGCTTAACACCATGAATGTTGCACATTTATAGCCAACATTCAGCGTTACATTGTAATATTTATCTTACATGTAACTTATTTATATGAATTGTTTAGCAAACTAGGTAGCTTATGTCAACTAATTTACAATTAGGCAAACACACAGGCTGGGTGTTCTCTACATACTTTTCTTCATATTATAGAGTGCGCCACACCAACCTCATGAAAATATCGCAAAGGTGGCTATGTGATCTGCCCGATATGGTGGACAAACACCCCCAATTTGTGCCATATTAGCGATGGTCTCAGCCTATATATCATCCACCACTCATCACATTATTGATGGGCTAACGTAAGGATATAACGCTATGCATGATAACAAAGATATAGATTCTCTCATTGCCGAACTAAACCACGTAAAGGCAAATGTCGGCAATGCGGGGCTTTTAAAACGTTTCATCTCTAAGCGTAGTAGTGAGTTGCTTGACTTCCTGAACGAGCTTAAGAAAAAACGGGATGAGATTAAAAGCGACCAACTCGCCTTTCTCAAGAAAAGCGCGCATAGAGTTGTTGTTGAGGGCTATTCTGATAAAAACGTTCACGAAGCTTTTTCTGATGCCCTCGAAAAGGTCACACCTTATTTTTCTGAACACCATGATGTCAGCGTCACAGTTCTTGGACTTCTCGATCTCCCCAAAAGTGGCTACCGCGCTACATTGGAAGTCCATGTCACACCCATTAAATCTCGATTGTCTGAAAATTTAGAGAGCCCAGAAGGTGAACTTAAACGTCTTTACGATAACAACACTCAAAAGTTTCAAAGCAAGGAAGAGCGATATCTTCAACATCTTGTGCAAAATCATTTTTTAACGACATCAGGGCTTTTATCATACATCCCGGATCACTTCCTCATGCATGTTCATGATGCGAGCACGCTTAATGCGATGATAGAGGAACAATTCCATCACGTCGCAAATAATGATACGCTCCACACAGAACACCACCACACACCAAAGGTTATTGTACGTGTTTTAGAGCCGGACAAAAGCACTGCCTCAGAGTAACTATTATTAATTTTAAAGCATAATTCTATGACCAAAAACCCTACTGCTAAAGCCCCTCCTTCATATGCTGGGACACATTATATGACCCCAAATGGCTATGCCGTTTTGGAAAAGGAACTCCATTGGTTACTCCATGATGAGCGCCCTAAAATTGTTGAGGTCGTATCTTGGGCAGCGGGCAATGGTGATCGCTCAGAAAATGGTGATTACATTTATAACAAAAAACGTCTGAGAGAGATTGATCGACGTGCTAGATACTTAACAAAGAAGTTGGAGAACACTAAAGTTGTAGACCCTAAGCAACAACAAAATATAGATCGTGTATTTTTTGGTGCCAAGGTCACTTATGTCAGAGAAGATGACACGGAAGTTACGGTTCATCTTGTCGGAGATGATGAGGCGGATTTTTCTAAAGGAAAGATCAACTGGTTATCCCCCGTTGGCAAAGCATTATTAAAATCTGAGGAAGGCGATATCGTAAAAGTACGCCTCGATACAGCCATAGAAGAAATAGAAATTCTTGAAATTTCCTATCCTTTTGGTCTGTGAAGCATTAATATCTAAATACTGCGTTGAGTTAAACCACTAGCTGAGCTGGGGTTTTGTTACTTTTTTTTAAATGCATAGCGAATAGCTTACTATGCAATGAGGGAATAAGCAGTGACGCACGTTTTTAACACATATCGATTCACGCTCTTAAGCGATGAAAAACAACTCAATATTCTGGATGGTCGGAAGGCTGATAAAGACAAGGCCTTTATCGCGCTCAACCCTCAAATGCAAGACGGTGATTTGTTAATTGCATTACATGAATTTCAAAAAATCCTAAATAGCGCCATTCAAAGCATTGAGGATGACGGCTAAATCCTAATCTTAGATACATATTTCTACATCTATTTTTCAGCCCGTATATTTCGTCCAAGCCATATATGCAAGAGAAGCGTTAGAATAGAAAAACACAAAAATCCTAAGACAAGTGGAATAAGCGTATGATTATAAAGTTGTCCGATAAGCGTACCCCCTGCTACTGCAATTGCAGATGAGAGTGAACCGATAATTGCCGACGCTACCCCAGCGTGCTTTCCCATAGGCTCAATCGCTAATGTATTTAAATTTCCAAATAGAAACCCCAGACAGAAAAAAATCATCACCGTGTATATCATGTAAGGCATGAAAGAAACACTTGGGTCGGTTAAGTCAAAAAGCACAAAGAAAATCGACGATACCAATATTGAAAAACTTAATGCCCACATACAAATAAGATGCATTCCGAAATGCTTTACAAGCATTCCATTTCCCCATGACCCGACACCTATTGAGAGAGCAGACAAACCAAAATAAACAGAAAACATTTCGCCTGTATTGTAAAAGCTTTGGAAAATTTGCTGTGCAGAAATCAGATACCCCATGAAGGATGCAAAAATAAAACCAGCAGCAATTGCATATCCTAATGTTATTTTATTACGTATTACGATCGAAAAGTCTGTGAAAATACTACGAGGAGAAAAGGGTCTACGATCTGTCAATTGTAGTGTCTCTGGTAATCGTTTCCACATCCAGAAAAGCGTTCCCACGGCTACGATTAGATAAAGTATAAATATCCATCTCCAATGTGAGATCATAAGAATTGCTTGCCCTAGCACGGGTGCAATTGTTGGAACAAAGATAAATACAGCCATAATAAAGGACATAATACGTGCCATATCGCGCCCATGATATAAATCGCGGGCAATCGCAACGCATATCACACGTGTTGCCGAAGCCCCGAAGCCCTGCAAGAAACGCCCAGCGAGCATCATTGGAAAATTAAAGGAAAAAAGACATAGAATAGTGCCTAAAATAAAGATAAATAATCCGCCAAAAATTCCATTCTTACGTCCGAAACTATCTGCTATAGGACCAAAAAATAATTGTCCAACCGTTAACCCCAGAAATAAAAAACCGATCACAAATTGAACTTGATTATCCGAAGCGACGTGGAAATGAACTTTCATTAAGGACAAAGCGGGCAAAATAGCGTCAATTGCCAAAGCGGGCAACGACATAAGCAATGCCATTAACCCTATAAATTCTTTTATATTTATTTTTTTGACCACGTATAAACTACCTTTGAAATACTATAAATTGGGAATCATGAATGCCTCCGCTTAAGGACTAATAAAAGTTCACTTAAACATAAAGCTAAAGGGGTTTTTATCTTTGTCGGAGTTCATTATCTGAAAACGTAGCGACACTGCATCATGAATAATATTGAGTCAATAACGTTATCTACAGGTAGTGTTACGCCTACGGCTTTTTTGGGGTTTATTATTTTTGGGTGCATTCGTATTTTTCTGTTTGCCTGTAGCGTTACGATCTTTGGGTTCCGTGACAATAGGTGCTAATTTTTTAAGTTCAGGGGTTTTTGATACGGCTATTTCGAACTTAATGATTTTTTGGATAGCATTCAAAACCTTGCCTTCTGTTTCGTCGCAAAATGAAATAGCAATACCTTGGGTGCCCGCTCGTGCAGTACGACCAATACGGTGTACATAACTTTCTGGCTCGGACGGCAGGTCATAGTTTATCACATGGCTAATATTGTCTACATCAATACCACGTGCAGCAATGTCGGTCGCAACTAGCGTTCTGATCTCATTGTTTTTAAATGCGGTGAGCGCTTTTTGGCGCGCCGATTGCGATTTATTACCGTGAATGGCTGCGGATGAAATACGTGCTCGATCAAGCTCTTTTACAATGCGGTTAGCACCATGCTTAGTTCTACTAAAGATAATCGCTTTCGTAATGTCTTCGTTTTCAAGTATTGTCACGAGCAATGCGCGCTTATCTATTTTAGCAACGTGATAGAGACTTTGATCTATCTTTTCGACAGTAATAACCTCTGGTGTAACCTCTACGGTTTTAGGATTATCCAATAAGCTATTTGCCAATTTACTAATCGAACCGGGCATAGTTGCGGAAAAGAGCAGTGTTTGCCTTTTGCTTGGAATTTTGGCGATAATCTTTTTGATGTCATGGATGAACCCCATATCCAACATACGATCTGCTTCATCCAAAACAAAATGTGTGACTGACCCAAGATCAACGTGGCCTTGTTGCATTAAGTCAAGTAACCGCCCAGGAGTTGCGATAAGTATATCAACGCCTTTAGACATCATTTTAACTTGTCGCTTTTGATTCACTCCGCCGTAAATGGTAGCATAACTTAATGAAAGATACTTACCATATATTTGGCAACTTTCTGCAATTTGAATAGCTAGTTCTCTCGTCGGAGCAAGGATTAATGCACGCGTTGAGCGCGGTGCCATGGTGCATTCTGTTGTAAATAAATCTTGTAAAATGGGTAAAGAAAATGCTGCTGTTTTACCCGTTCCTGTTTGCGCAATACCCAATAAATCTTGCTTTTCAAGTAGTGGCGGTATGGCGCTAAGCTGGATTGGGGTTGGGGTTGTATAATTATTTTCGTCAAGGGAGCGCGTAAGTGGCTCTATAATACCTAGATCTTGAAAAGTTTCTGTAGTCATAATATTTCCCTTTGCCAACCATTGTAAAACATGGGCAGGCGTTGTGCTGCAAACCACGCGAAGGGAGCAGAGTAATGTTGATAAGTTCTGGAGATTAGATGGGACTTTACGTGATCACCATCTCGCGCATCACAAGAGTTTATGCCGACGTTGTATGGCAAACACTGCTAATAGTCAATTGTTCTGAAAGCTTACTCTCACATAATCTTTGGAAGAACGTAAAAGTGAGGCAGGCGCTTATTGCTGAAACGGCACTCGTAAAATGTGGAAACATTACCTTACAGGTTCTCGTCGTAGTAAGTTTCCTTTATTCTCGTAAATTAGTGACGAGCTCCCTTTCAATACTTAAGAAGCCTTGGGCTTACGGCTGGGGGCTTGCGCCTTTCCCATGTGTGTTTGACAGTAAGGCGAATCAGGCGCGCTTGGATCGCCACAAAAATGAAAGTCCTCATCCTCTGGGTTGCCAATGGGCCAGCGACACATACCGCTTTCTAAGTTTATCATGGAAATTTTACTCATACTTGAATCCTCTTGGTAATATAGGTTAATTTAAAAGCTTTATATTGGTAGCTGAAGTTTTTCCATCTTTGGATAGAAGATCAAAAGTTAAACGTTGTCCAATTTCTACTTTATCAATACCAGAGGCTTGTAACGCAGAAATATGCAGGTAAACGTTATCATCTCCATCTTTAGGGCGAATAAAGCCATAGCCTCTATCTTCTTTGAATGAAATAATACTTCCTGTTCGCATCTTGTGTCTCCTGCAATAATTTGAATAATCATAAAATATTTCCGTCATCTTTAATTTAATAAGTGTGCTAGTTTTACTTACCCACATAAAAGGTGGTTGCCCAGTTACTTATAAATAAATCCAAATAGACTCTATGCTGGATTCTTTCGTAAAGTCAGAATGTCGGTAAAACCTTGATAAGAAGATAATAATCTATGCTAAACTTTATATCACATAATATCAGAAATCATTAGATAAAAAGCCATCACATACACAATATCTAACTAATTGATATAATACAATAACATTATAATTGTCATAATATTGTGTGAATATTTGTGCCGTTGATTCGTACCTATAACGCCATATTTACCAAACTATTAGGCAGCGTTTGCTCAAAAATCACCTGCAAATTTACACCTCAAGGAACTAGCCTATATTTTATTTTCAGGAGGGTTCAGCAACTGTATAGCCTTCGGCAAATCTACAGCCAAAGCCTTTTCGATACCCGTAAGAGGCAGTGATACCTGCAAGAAGATGCTTTCAACATTATCTTCCTTGCGTTCATAAACCTGCTTATAGCCAGCCTCTCCAAGGAGCTGTAAGAAGAAATCTGAAGTACACACCAAACTACCATTCTTACAAGACAACGTTCTATCGGGCTCAAGAAGTAGAGCAGTATATGCTATAACCTCCCTAGGCGTAAGCGTTTCCCTGCACACTCCTATATTAGAAAGAAAGTCCTCAAACCGCCCCGAAATATAATCACACTTTTCATCATGTATCTGAGCATTCATAAACAAAACATCATCCAACATACACAAGAGTTTTTTTGAAGGCTTCAGTGTCGCAGACGACGGTTTCCCAGAAAGAGCAGCAAAACCAATTACGTTAACATCCCCTTCAACAAAACTACCACCTCTACTTAAGAGAGTAGACCCGTACTGAACATGATCATCTAGAATAAAAACATAATCTCCACTGTCAAAATCGCTAACATCATAAATATTTTGAAAAATTAATCTTCTAATAACATCGGCTGTAGTTCGCCGTGCATCAGAATTCGCTTTCGTTGCCGTAAACAAAACTTTATCGCTAAGTATATCAATATTAGACTGAGGATATTTCTGAGCGATATAAGTTCCGACTTTTTCCTTTGCCTTCTCTACGAAATAATTGGCAAGATACAGCCTATCATCTTTTCTGTTACCTTGACGTGGAAAATATACAGGCTTCTTAACCGAATTCTCTACCCCCAATCTAGCCACAATACTCTCACCGATCTTCTCAATCAAATCATCTGTCAGCAGGCTAGATATAACTCGTTCCATAGCCGCAACCCTCTCTTCTTCACTATGATTTTTACCTCTTAAATCATACCCAAACTTAGCAAGCCAACGATCATTAAACAGCGCATAATCTTTTGGATTTGTGACGTGTAAATCATCTGGCAAATCTGACAACTCTGGCGATTCTGCCATATAACGCCCTGTGTAAACTTCTGGGTTGGAACTTCCCTCACCCGACCAACCAGCCCTGCAAATAAACTGACTATAGTAAGCCTCCAAGTCAGATGCTTTATTAAAAGTTTTTCGCAAACTTTCCAAAGAGTGTGTCGTTGGAAACCCCTGTACAACTCCACCGTTTTCAGGAATAATAACACGATTAATACCCGCCTTTTTAGCAGCAACACCATCCATATTTTCATTATCACCTACAAGAAGAACCCTGTGATGCTCTGGAATAGGCTTCCCACTTTTTTGAGAAAGCAACTTCATACTTTGGAGAACAATTTCAGCATCAGGCTTGGGAGGAGTAACACCTTTGGAAGTCCCCACAACGAGAAAATCCAATTCATCATAGCTATCACCCAAAGCCCTCAAAACATCTTTTTCTAGAATTTCTTGTGGTGTATTACTAACCACAGCAAAAGGAATATGGCGATCCTTCAACATTTTCAAAAAGCTCAAAACATCTCGTTTCAATTCAGGTGGTGCAACCCCGCCGCTACGTAAAACTCTATCACATTCTTGATCAAAAGCCTCCACGGCTGCTGGACCATACTTCAAAGAAAACAGCTCCTTAAATTGGCTACCACGTGATAATCCAAAAAAGTCTTCACCGTTAATGCCCATATTCTTACATACAGCAAACGCAGCTTTCCTGTTTACTCGGTTGTAGTACTCATCACTATTCACAAGAGTGTTGTCCCAATCAAGCAAGACAAACTCTGGAACCGCAGTTAAGTGAAAAATTGATTTCATTTACCTAATACCAATATAAAGCTTAAAAAAACATTACTAATTAAACAACACAGCCCTATATAAATAGATTATGGTAATTTTGCAAATTTATCGTCCTCCTCCTACCTTCACACTAATAGAGCGCAACCAAAGCTACACAGCACGGTGTTATATTTTTGTAAAAAATGTACTAGAAGGGTTATTGGTTGCGGGGGTAGAAACCAAACAGATTTAACAACCGTATGATATATCATAATATATACCATGCGAGACGTACGCTGTACCCCATCTTGTACCCTTAAAAAGTTATCTACAGGAAATCATTATAAGTGGTTATATGGAAGCCCTTAGCTTACTATTTAATTCGTTTCTTGCGTACAATAAATCACTGGCAACAGACCAAAATTCT